>JAFYYE010000011.1 GCA_017557715.1 Pseudobutyrivibrio sp. | reverse complement strand
CACCCTGAATAAGTGGTCTAGCATAAGTGATGAAAGCTTCTGTAACATATGTGCCATCATGAGTAATCCAGTTACGTGGTACAAGCTTTTCATCATTTGCTATCTTGTGAACATCCTTTACCTCTGTTCCGCACTGGTAAGGATCATCAGAATGACGAATAAGTGTAACCATCTTGCCTGTATCACCTTCATCAGCAGCAAGCACTGCAGCACCACCTACCTGATAAGCTTCCAAAATGTCGATACGGGAAGCTAAGTGTGAGCCTGCGCGCTGAAGTGTAGAAAGCTCGATAGCTCTGGTCTTGCAGCCAACCTCATTAGCAATATAATTGCACAGATAAGCTGCTGTACCTGTAAGCTGCTTGTGATTAAATGCATCAACAAACTCTACATTATTTCCAAGCTCGCAAACATATTTACCGTCTTTAGTGTGAATTCCTTCTGAAATACAAACTACAACAGATGGTTGTGTCTTTAATAACTTAACAACTCTCTCTTTGAACTTTTCAATATCAAATGGAACCTCTGGCAAATAAATCAAATCTGGACCTTCACAATCTTCTCCCTTTGCAAGAATAGATGCTCCTGTAAGCCAGCCTGCATTACGTCCCATAATCTCAACGATTGTAACAAGTCCCTTGCTGTACTCTAAGCAATAGCTATCACGAATGATTTCCTTGACAGATGTACCGATATATTTAGCGGCGCTGCCATAACCAGGTGTGTGATCTGTAAGAGCCAGGTCGTTATCGATTGTCTTTGGGCAACCAATGAACCTGATGTTAGAACCTGTAAGAATTGCATAATCTGAAAGCTTTTTAATGGTGTCCATTGAATCATTGCCACCAATGTAAATCAAAGCTTCAATGTCCAGCTTGTGAAGAATACCAAAGATTTTTTCGTAAGTTTCCTTATCCTCATGGATTTCTGGAAGCTTGAAACGGCAAGAACCTAAATAAGCAGCTGGTGTACGCTTCAAAAGCTCTACATCCAAGTCGTTCTTGATGTAATCAGAGAGATCAATATATTGCTCGTCCATCAATCCCTTGATTCCATGAAGCATACCGTACACTTTTCCTGCCCCACGGTCCTTTGCTGTCCTGTAAACTCCTGCTAAAGAAGAGTTTATTGCGGCGGTCGGTCCGCCTGATTGTCCCACAATTACGTTTCCAGTCATTACATCTTACCTCCCAATCATTTATTGTCCATTTAAATTAAGACCAATACACACATACCTTTATTCCAAATCCCCATAAGAAATAAAGGCCCGCTGATATGTTAATCATCCATAGGTAAATCGCGAAAACGACCTGCGATGATGTCACATAAGCACCAAATAGCTCCTCCAACTGTCGATGCTATAAAAATCTTAATGACATTTACAAGCAAAATGCCTGCTGTAAGTGTTCCATTGGTAAAACCAATAACTAGCCAATAAACAGAGCGGACGAAAAGCAGATATCCGCCGATGTATAAACCTAGAACTGTGCCAAGAATGCTAAACAGCACAGCTAACGCTCTCCTTGCATTCTTTTTCATATAATCTCTCCATTTATATATATCTATTTAAAATGGTAGCACAAGAAGACCCAAAACGCCACAAAAAAACCAAAAGCAAATAATACCAATTATAATGGCAATGGCAGCGCCTGCAATTACGTCTTTTACGAAGTGTACTCCCCCTACTACTCTGATGACAGCAAGAACTGCTCCAAGTATAAATAAAATAACTGCAATAACTGGAGATACCTGCAAGAATGTGATTGCAACCATAATGATGGAAAAAACATGTCTGCTTGGGAAACTCTTACCTTTTGTATCCTTTTTAAGGGCTGGTGTGAAACCATAAACCTCGTATGGACGAGGTGCACTTAAAAGCTTTCTGAAAAGGCTCACAAGCACGAAGGAAACCCCTGGAATCACAATGCTTCTGTAGAGAAGTGTAGCTCCTGATTCTGGGATTATAGATACTGCATATATAAGCAGCCCAAGATAAAATATAATTGTAATATAAGTAATGGCCTTGTCCAGCACATTTAGCGCTGTAACAAGACCATTATTATTTTTTATTGAAGTTGATAAATCGGAATATGAAATCTTCATTTAACTATGCACCCATAAGTATAGTATTTGAAGAATGTATCTTCACAGCATCTTCGAATAAATGCTGAACATCAAGAATGTCCTTTCCCATTGAGAAAGCCATTTCCTCATATAACTTACGACCTGCAACGTTCAAAGTCTTTTCGTCTAATGCCATAACCTTTTTGCCAGACTCGATACGCTGCCACTTTCTAATAAGAACCGTCTTTACCACACGGGCGAGAGATTCTGGTGTGAACTCAGCCATAACCTCTTTAAACTTCTCCTGAAGCATTCTGTCGTTTGGCTCATCGATACATTCGATATCATCAATATTGTCAAGAATTTTAGTGAATGTAGCTTCTTCTGCTACCGGACGTAATCTAACGGTGGAACCAGCAATTGGAGTGAAAACTTTTGCTCCAGCCTTGAAAACAGGCGCCATGCAGTAGTAGGTCTTTTTTGAACCCTTGCCCATAAGCTCCATGTCATCGATGTCCTCAATTTTGCAAACACCACTTCCCTCATGAACCAAAAAATCGCCTACCTGATAATCCATTTTACACCATCCTTCTAAAACTTAAACAACATGTACCTCCATAACTCTGTTTTCTCCCGTTTCGATGGTTTAATTATAACACGATTTTAGTCCACAGGACACAAAAAATTCACATTTGTAAATATTTGCTACGAAAACTCACGAAACTCTATTATCTATTAGTAGATTTAAACTATAGTCAGACAATTTAACTAAAAACAAAAAAGGCCCGACTGTGAGCCGGGTTATGTCATTTAAAGTAGTCATCTATCTAGGACTGCTGTTGCCAACAGCCTCAAGCGTTCAACCTGGTGCTGGCGGGCCGCGTACGCACCTCTTAGAACTTGCTTCGGATGGGGTTTACATGGCTACCGTTGTTACCAACGATACGGTGGTCTCTTACACCGCCTTTCCACCCTTACCTGAAAAAATCAGGCGGTATATTTCTGTTGCACTATCCTTGGAGTTACCTCCACCGGCCGTTAGCCGGCATCCTTGCCCTGTGAAGCCCGGACTTTCCTCTCCCCAACCATTACAGAAGGGCAGCGACTACTCATCGGACCTTATTAACTTGTTAAATGTATCCTATAGGATACATGAACCTCCAATAAATTCTCGCACCAATGAATTATTAGGAATAACATCTGGTGCCATTGGAAGGAAATAATCCAAAAGCTTAATTAGACGCTTTGCCTCTGCATACATAGGATGCTCAGGCTCTATCGCGTAAAGCATTGGATCCACATACAATTTTAATACAGCCATTTCATAAATCAATGCTGTATTAAATATATAGTCAGCCTTTTCCTGGAATGGGAAGATATTCTTCTCCTCTCCTCGTCGAACTGAATCCCACATAGCAATAGTATCAGCTGCTGAAGTGGCTCTTGTTCTGGCATCTCTAACTATTCGGCGAATCAATCTACCATCTGTTGTAGACAGTGGATTGTGTTCATCAATAGACAGCTGTGTCAAAGCAGAAAGATAAATCTTATACTTTGATTCAGATGGAAGGGATGAACTCATTCTATCATTAAGGCCATGAATGCCTTCTATAACAAGAATGTCATTCTTTCCAAGCTGCATGTAATGATCATTATACTCTCTTTTTCCAATTTTGAAATTAAAATTTGGTAAAAGAACCCGTTCACCGTTTAAAAGTTTGACCATGCATTCATTAAAGTATGGGATATCAAGACCTTCTATTGCTTCGAAATCCTTCTCACCGTACTCATCGATTGGCATCTGGTCTCTATCTAAATAAAAATCATCCAGTGGCAGTGGATGTGGCACACAGCCAAGTGCTCTGAGCTGAGCGGAAAGCTTGTGTGAAAAGGTGGTCTTTCCTGATGATGAAGGACCAGCCATCATAACAAACTTTACATCCTTATTAGAAGCGATAATACCAGCAAGCTCGCCGATATTTCTCTCGAAAATAGCCTCCTGAGAAAGAACTAAATCCCTAATCTTTCCTTTGGCTATAACTTCATTTAAAGCACCAACTGTAGGCACTCCCATGGTATTTCCAAAATCCGAAGCAGCCTGCTGTACATTAAAAAGCTTCATCGGCTTTTTAAACTCAGCAACCACTCTGGTATCAATACCAGGAAGACTACCGTCTGGATACATAAGCATAAATCCATTTTCAAATTTAATCAAGTCAAAATATCTGAGATATTTTGTAGATGGAACCATATAACCATAAAAATAATCTATACATCCATCTAAATCATAAACGTTAATATTTGAACTGGTACGATATTTTAAGAGCTGTTCCTTATCCTTCATATTGAAGCTGTGAAACATTTCTTTTGCCTGACTTGTCTTGATAGAATATTTCTTTAGAGTAACATCCTTATCTACCAAATCAAGCATCACCTTTTTCAGCTCCTGCAAATCTTCCTCGGTAATTTCTCCCACTCCCTCTAAAGTGCAAAAATCACCCTGCCCAAGAGAATGTTCTACTCGAAGATATGGATTTGCTGGCAAAGGATAAACATCCATAAGAGCTCGCTGAAGAAGAAATACTACACTTCGTCTATAGGCTCTTCGTCCGTCCTTATCAGCCGTTGTAAGAAACTCGAGCTCTGCAACACCAGTGATAGCCTTACTAAGCTCAGTAAGATTTCCTTTGTACTTCGCAAGTACAATATCATCCTTGAAATCTGCCTGGTGCTTAGCAGCGATGTCAACTAATCGTGTGCCTTCCTCGTAAGTTTCTTCTTTGCCGCCTATGATTACTTTTGCCATAGCCCCTTCTCCTCCTACAGTGAATTTTTGATTTGAGTTATTATTTCGAGCTTGTCCTTTAGTTCTTGACATCTGGCTGCTGTAGCATCCGTAGTAGGAACTCCCCCTCGTTCAAGCTTGTTAATAATCGATGTGTATTCACTTTCGTTTTTATCCAAAAGCTTATTCAAAAGCTCTGGTTTCTTTTCTATGACCTTTGGTCCGTATTCTAGCTGCGCGGTGGAATATAAAACTCTCTTATCCTCATCAGCCTCATAATGGAGCTTGATGATAGGATAGATTTTACTCTCCTCGGAAGTTAGATCCTCGTCATCTATAACAAAGCCCTGCTTCATCAGAAAACTTCTAAGCTCATAATATTCTGACTGAGGTTCGATTATCATGCAGCTGGCAGTCTTTGCAACCGCAATCCCAGCATCAATAATCCTTCCTATAAGAGCACCGCCCATGCCACAAATGCATATGACATCTGCCTCATTAGGATTGAGCTTCTTTAAACCATCAGAGAGTCTAAGCTCTGCCTTGTCTTTGAAACCTGCAGTCTGAATGTTCTCACGAGCCTTGCTAAGAGGACCTTTGTTGACATCCATAGGAATTACTTTTTCTGCAATTCCATTTTCAAGCAAGGCAATGCTGAGATATCCATGATCGCAACCTACATCAGCAACGGTGTTGCAACGAGGAATCATGTCATATACTATTTGCAATCTTGGTGACAATTTTATCATTTATTTATGTCCAAAATGTTTATTTTATTGATCTAGATAATCCTTAAGCTTGCGGCTGCGGCTTGGGTGACGAAGCTTACGTAAAGCCTTTGCCTCAATCTGACGGATACGCTCACGAGTAACGTTGAACTCCTTACCTACCTCTTCAAGTGTGCGAGCCTTGCCATCCTCAAGACCGAATCTAAGGATAAGTACGCGCTGCTCACGCTCTGTAAGAGTGTCGAGAACCTCGTGAAGCTGTTCCTTTAAAAGTGTAAATGTAGCTGCCTCAGCTGGAACTGGTACGTTCTCATCTGGAAGGAAATCTCCAAGGTGGCTATCTTCCTCCTCACCGATTGGTGTCTCAAGAGAAACTGGCTCCTGAGAAATCTTAAGAATTTCATGAACTCTGTCTACAGTAATTCCCATTGCTGCAGCGATTTCCTCTGGAGTCGGTTCGCGGCCGTATTCCTGGAGTAACTGTCTAGAAACTCTGATGAGTTTGTTGATTGTTTCTACCATATGTACAGGGATACGAATTGTACGAGCCTGATCTGCAATAGCACGAGTAATAGCCTGACGAATCCACCATGTAGCATATGTAGAGAACTTATATCCTTTGTGGTAATCAAACTTTTCAACAGCCTTCATAAGACCAAGGTTACCTTCCTGGATAAGATCAAGGAAAAGCATACCGCGACCTACGTAACGCTTTGCGATAGAAACAACAAGACGAAGGTTTGCCTCAGCAAGCTTATTCTTAGCCTCCTGGTCGCCCTCTTCCATACGCTGAGCAAGCTCAACCTCTTCTTCTGCTGAAAGAAGTGGTACCTTACCAATCTCCTTAAGGTACATACGAACAGGATCCTCAATGCTGACTGAATCAGGCACTGACATATCGATATCTTCTAAATCTTCTTCGTCACTTGCAAGAAGAAGTGCATCTGAAGGGCCAGAAGAGAAGTTTACATCGATACCCTTCTTATCAAGGTATGTGAGGATACGCTCCATCTGCTTTGCATCAATTTTATAATCCTTTAAGAACTCTGAAATCTCATAGTCCTCAAGGATATTCTTCTGTGACTTTGCAATTTTGATAAGCTCAGAAATCTTTGAATCAAGCTCATCGCTACCGAATGAAT
>JAFYYE010000133.1 GCA_017557715.1 Pseudobutyrivibrio sp. | reverse complement strand
CATGTACAACTCTGTGTCCTACAGCGTCAATCTCATCAAGGGATGCAATAGCGCCTGTTTTAGCATTTGTGATTGCATCGATAACAGCTGCAACAGCCTCCTTATGTGTAGGCATTGGAATGTCTGTAATCTCCTTATCAAGACCTGC
Source organism: Pseudobutyrivibrio sp. (assembly GCA_017557715.1). GTDB lineage: Bacteria > Bacillota > Clostridia > Lachnospirales > Lachnospiraceae > Pseudobutyrivibrio. Next base: position 2,708 of record JAFYYE010000133.1, on the reverse strand, counting down.
CTTCTGGTAAACGATACGTCCGTCGATACCAATTCTCTCACAAAGTCCTTTGCAAAGTACCTGCTCGCTCTCAGAATCAATTACCTGATACTTAAGAGATGAACTACCACAGTTGATAACTAAAATCTTCATAATAGCTATTTCCTTTCTGATATAATTTATATTCTTTCTTTAATGTTTAATAGTGTTTAATCAAACGACTTATGATTATAGCACAATATTGTGAACAAATACAGACCAGAAAGGCGTTATTTTATTCTTCGCCTTTAAGAGATGTAATCTTCTTTAAAACCGCCTTTTCATTATAAGTAAAGAAGATACATGCACCTATAAAGCAGGTTATAAATGCAATAAGTGCTGTTGTTCTATAGCTCTGCTTTGTTCCCGATACGGTAACTGATGTAAAAACAACCATTGCAATAGCCTGGCCCATCTTAAATGCAAATGTTCGAGCCGCAAAGAACATACCACTTCTATCCTCACCTGTCTCAAGACGAGTGAGCTCTGCCACATCTGCAACACACGCCTGAGGAAGAATACCAAGTATAGCCATAGGAATTGCAGCTGTAACAGCAATTATAAATCCCCATACAAGACCTTTGCCACAAAGTGTAGTAATCATAAATACTGCACTGTAGCAAAAGAATCCCGTGATGATAAGTTGCTTTTTACCAATCTTCTTAGCAAGAATATTTACTGGTAAATAAAGACAAACACTTATAAATGTCATTGTTGCAGTAAGTAAAAATGTGTATGTATCTTCTATCTCCATCAATTGAGTTTCATAAAAAGCTAAACCTGTTTGAAACAGTGTGAGTGCAAAGAAATAAATCACATCACTGTAAACAAATCTTCTAAACTGATTGTTGGAAAATGTTTTGATAAGTGATGAAAATGGTTTTGTGTCGCTTGGCTTGCTATCTATATAATCTCTTTCCTGAATATAGAAAGCCGGTATCAACATCGCTATGCATGCAATAGTAGCCATAACCGCTACTGCCATTCTAACACCGCCTTTCTGTCCAAATGAGCCTTCTAAAGCACCAGCAAGATTTGGCAACAAAAATGAAATACTTTGTCCCACAATAAATGTAAATGAGATGTATGTAGATACATTAATACGATGCTGCTGTGTATCACCAAGCTCTGCTATTAAAGCATTGTATGGTGTGCAAAACATGGTCATAAACAAATAAAACACCATAAGTAGCACAAATAAAGTTACATCATTAACAGCAATGTTTCCTGATTGTGGAAGTGTAAAAAGTCCAATTGTACAAAGAGCAAAAGGAATTGCCATAACTCTCATAAAAGGTATACGTCTACCGCCCTTATAATCGCTTCTGTCTGACCAACCTGCAATAAGTGGATCAGTAATAGCATCAAAAATACGTCCCACCGCAAGGACTAATCCAAATAAAGTGAGCTTGAATAAAATAGGATTTTGAGTAATGCCAGAGGCAAAAATACCTGTGTTAGGATTCTGCGCAGATGGAGCGCCTGTGTAATAGTAAACCATCCAGTTAGATACCACGCCAGAAAGCAGGCTCCAACCAAACTGGCCCAAGGCAAAAATCCATAGAAGTTTGTTAGTAATTGGTTTGAGTTGTTTCATTATTTAATTCCCCCTAAAAATACATAATCGCTTGATAAACAAGCATTTCAATTATATCATAAAACTAATATATAACTAGGGAGGACCGTAAATTGGTTGTAGGAATTATAGCTGAATATAATCCATTTCATAATGGCCATAAGCTTCAGATAGATTACGCAAAAAATATATTAGGTGCTGATGTCGTGGTTGTTGCAATGTCTGGTTTTTTTACACAACGTGGAGAAATTGCTTGCTACGACAAATACACTAGAGCACACGCAGCTTTAGTTTCTGGTGCTGATATCATACTAGAAATACCTACTATTTTTGCTACTTCTTCTGCTCGTGAATTCGCCGCTGCAGGTGTTCAGCTATTAGCTGATACTGGGATTGTAGACACCTTGCTATTCGGAGCCGAAAATGAAAATATCGATTTATTTAAGAAATCAGCTTCAACGCTTGTTCATTTGGAAAACTCCGTCGAGCTTGATGCAAAAATAGCTTCGGCAATGAGTCAGGGCTTAAGCTATGCTTCTGCACGTTCTAATGCCCTAGGATCAATTATCCCTTCCGATATCATCTCTAATCCAAACAACATTCTTGGATTAGAATATTGCCGATATATAGCCGAAAATAATATACCTATTGATATTCAAATCTTAAAACGAGCAGGAAATGCTTATAATGAACTGGCTCTAACTGGAGAGATAAGCTCTGCATCTGCCATAAGAGCACATTTAAATGAAACAAATTTAATCGTGGCCGTTCCAGATAACACTAAACCTATTTACTGTGAAGCTACAGCTGTTAAAAACGATGATATTTCTCAGGTGCTTCATTACAAATTGTTATCTGAAAGTAATTACGAAAAATATTTAGATTGTTCTTTGGATTTAGCGGACAGAATTTCCAACAATTTGAAAGATTTCATTTGCTTTAGTCAATTTTGCGATTTACTAAAAACTAAAAATATTAATTATTCCAGAATTAGCAGAGTCCTCTGCCACATTCTTCTAGGCATCACCCAAGAGGAGTTCGAAAAAGAAAAAGCCGATGGATATATTAAACATCTTAGAATGCTTGGTTTTAGTAAAAACGGTTCGAATTATTT
>JAFYYE010000132.1 GCA_017557715.1 Pseudobutyrivibrio sp. | reverse complement strand
CGAACCTGAATATAAGAAGAATGAAGGTAACCAGGAGCAGGAAGAAGCTGAAGAGAAGGCTATGCAGGCATCTTCATCTTTGAAGGAAGCTATTAGCAAGATTAATTCTGCTCAGGGAAATGCCGAAGCGGTATTTGGCATCCATGAGGGTACAAACCGCGTGATGATTAAGATGGTTGATAAACAGACCAAGCGAGTTATTAAGGAATTCCCAGCTGAGGAAACCTTAGATCTCATTGCAAAAGCATGGGAGCTTGCAGGAATTATGGTTGATGAGAAGAGATAACACGTTTCGAAGATAGGAGGGTAATTTATGCCTATTAGAATTTCGGGACTAACTTCGGGTCTTGATACAGAGTCAATTGTAGGTGCACTTGTATCGGCCTATAGTTTCAAGAAAGAAAAGTATGTAAAGGCTCAGACCAAACTTTCCTGGAAGCAGGATGCCTGGAAGGAGCTTAATACCAAGGTGTATAGCCTTTATACATCTGTTGGTAATATGCGTTATGGTTCTAGCTATGTAACCAAGAAGGCACAATCCAGTGACTCTACAAAGGCTAAGGTTACAGCAGGTGGTACAGCAATTAATGGTACCCAGAGCCTGAAGATTAAGCAGCTGGCGAAGACTGCCTACATCACAGGTGGCCAGCTTGGCGATTCAGTTGAAGCAGATACAACACTTGCATCTCTTGGTATTGTTACTGGAGATGAGAAGGCAAGTTTTCAGGTTAGAACTTCAACAGGTGGTAATACAAAGATTGATCTTGAGAGCACAATGACTATAAACCAGGTTATTTCGAAGTTGAATGATGCTGGTGTGCAGGCGAATTTCGATGCGAAGAATCATAGAATCTTTGTAAGTGGAAAGTCATCTGGTGAGGCAGGAGAGTTCGCTATCCAGGCTACAAATTCACTTGGATTTGATGGACTGTCAAAGTTGGGATTGATTACAGATTCAGAGCTTAATTCTATTAAGACCACTAATACTGATGGCGCTGAGCTTGTAAAGAAGCAGTATGGTGCAGCAGTAGCTACGGCTAGTGGATTTGAGGATTTGATTAAGTCTGCAAAACAGATAGCAGTGGAAGGTGGAGATTTAGAATCTGACCCACCAATAAGGGATGTTGCTAAGTATCTAACAGATCAAGGAGTAGACTTAACAACATTAACAGATGAGCAGATTACTTCCTATGCTAAAGAAATTTATGGAAAAGCAACTCTTACAGATGCTGCAGCTCAGGCTACAAAAGATGAGCTTATAAAATCAATTAATGCTGTAAGAGACAAGTATGTAGCTCTTGCCAAGGCGAAGGCTATGCCAGAAGAGACAGCAGCTCAGCAGACTGCAAAGGCTGCAGCAATTCAGGCAGCTCAAGCAGAAGTAGATACTGTTCTTGAAGACCCTACTAATAAGAAGTGGGCTGATTATATTGAAAAGACCTTTGGTAGTAAAAACAGCGAGACTGATCAGACTTATACTAATTTCTGGTCACAGACTGACAACCTTCAGCTGGCAGATAATGTATACTACAGAATCGATTTAGCTCGAAAGATTGAAAATGGAGATATCGACTTAAAGAAGATTAATTCAGGAACGAAAATCGATGGTCAGGACGCTGAAATCGAGCTTAACGGTGTAACATACACAAGTAACACTAACTCAGTTACAGTAAATGGTCTTACTGTTGAGGCGCTCGCTGAGACAGGTGAGAACGAGACCATTTCAATAACTGTTTCCAACGACGTAGATGCTTTATACGATAAGATTAAGGACTTCCTTTCTCAGTACAACAGCTTAATTAATGAGATGCAGAAGCTTTATAATGCTGATTCTGCAAAGGACTACGAGCCTCTTACCGATGATGAGAAGGCCGAGATGTCAGAAAGCGAAATTGAGAAGTGGGAAAAGAAGATTAAGGATTCTTTACTTCGCAGGGATACAAGTCTTAGCGGTATCATCTCTACCATGACTATGGCTATGATGAAGAGCTATACAGTAAATGGCAAGGAGATGACCTTAAGTGGAACCTTTGGTATCCACACGCTTGGTAGCTTGAATGCTGAGAAGAATGAAGGCTATGCTTACCATATTGATGGAGATTCTGAGGATGCCAAGACTTCTGGAAAGAAAGATAAGCTTCGCGAGGCATTAAATGATGACCCAGATACTGTTATTGAGTTTATGAGGTCTCTTGCGACAGGACTTTATAACGATTTAGATGCTAAGATGAAATCTACATCTGTTAAGTCCATCTATACAGTCTACAATGACAAGGAAATGGCTTCAGAATACTCTAATTACTCAAAGCTCATCAAAACTTGGGCAGACAGAGTAACTGATATGGAAGATTCTTATTATAAGAAGTTCTCAAAGATGGAGTCTGCTTTGGCAAAGCTTCAGAGCAATTCATCTTCACTTACATCAATGCTTGGCGGTTGACGCGGCTAGTAAGTTAGGGCAACAAAAAGGATTTACGAGGAGGCGGTTTATATGACACCAATGAATGGTTATGATGCTTACGCAAAGAATAGAATTTTAACAGCTAGTCCCGCAGAGTTGACATTGATGCTGTATGAAGGTGCAATCAAGTTTTGTAATATAGCAATTGTAGCTTGTGAGAATAAGGATATTGAGAAGGCACACATCAATATCCGCAAGACAGATAGAATCATTGAGGAGTTTGAAATCACCCTCGATGAGAAATATCCTGTTGCAAAGGATTTCCATGCTGTGTATTCTTATCTTAGGAGCTGTTTAAGACATGCTATGATAGATAAGGATCCAGAGACCTTGCAGGAAGTGCTGAAACACCTGCGCACCATGCGCGACACCTGGAAGGATGTTATGAAGCTCACAGCCAACGGAAAGAAGGTTGATGGGCAAGCCAATAACATAGCTGGCTAGCCAATAGTGTATCAACAGCCCCTCATATGAGGGGCTGAATTTATGCTGAGAGCTTGATAGCTACCAGCATTTAGCTATATATATGGGGGTAGAGAGATATGGAAAATATGGACTATGTTGTCATGCTTAGAGAGTCGCTAGAGAAAAAGGCGGATATTTTAAATGTGCTTCTTATTAGAAACCGAGAGCAGGCCGCCATCCTTCAAGATCCAAATACATCTCCAGATGATTTGGAAAAGAATATGAAGATGAAGGAAGAGCTCATCGATAGAATCATCATGCTAGATGATGGTTTTGAGCAGCTTTTTAACCGTGTAAAGGAAATTTTAGACGCGGACAGGGATACTTATGCAGATGAAATTCGCCTTATGCAGGATTTAATTAGAAGAATCACTGAGCTTACTGCAGATGTGGAAGCCACAGAGTACAAAAATAAAGAGTATGCCAAGACTCGCTTCTCTAACATCAAAAAAGAAGTTCGTGAGGTAAAGAAGTCTGGCGACGTTGTCTCATCATATTATAAAAACATGATGGCACATAATAAGGTAGATGACCCAGCGTTTATGGATAAGAAAAAATAGGAATTACTCAAGCAAAATGAGCCCATAACGGGCGTATGAGGTGTTATTTTACAAAATTTTTGATTATTTTTTATAACTTTTTCCATCGTATTTACGAATACCGCAAATCCTTTATTTTCAAGGGTTTGCGGTATTTTTGTGTCAATGGGAATATAGTGGGAATTATTAGACAATTTAAAGTTTTTTCTAAAAAGGTGTAAAGTTTTGTGGTTACGTCACGATAAATAAGGTGTAAGGAACAATAATCAATCAGGGAAAGCCTTACAAAATCGAATTCGAATCTAATTAAAATCAAATTTAATAACCAGGGCCGGACACGGATGTTGGGCTATCAGCAAAAACGGATTTAAATGCTAAAAGGATTTAGCAGAATCTCATGGAGGAATTATTATGGTAGTACAACATAACATGCAGGCAGCTAATGCTTCAAGAACATTGAACATTACGACCGATTCTCAGTCTAAGAGTACAGAAAAGCTTTCATCTGGTTACAGAATCAACAGAGCAGCAGATGACGCAGCTGGACTTTCAATTTCTGAGAAGATGAGAAAGCAGATTCGTGGTTTGACCCAGGCTTCTACAAACGCATCTGACGGTGTATCTTCAGTACAGACAGCTGAAGGTGCCCTCACAGAAGTTCACGACATGCTTCAGAGAATGAATGAGTTGGCAGTACAGGCAGCTAACGGTACTAACTCTGAATCAGACCGTGATGATATCCAGAATGAGATTGATCAGCTTACACAGGAAATCGATCGTATCGCATCTACAACAAAGTTCAATGAGACTTTCTTATTAAAGGGCGATATCGGATTAAAGAGAATGTACATCAATGCTCATGACGCAGGTCTTGAGGGAACTCTTATCCAGAATACAACAAGAGCAACATTCACAATGGAATCTCTTGAAGCTGGTGAGAAGTATAGAATTGGTGGTGTTCAGTATACAATCGGTGCTTCAACAAACGCAGAAGCAGCAAAGGCACTTCACCTTGAGGATAAGTTAACTGGCGGAACAACAGAGAATGATCCAGGAACATGGAACCTGGACGCTGGTGATACAATCTCAATTGATGGAAAGACATATACAATTAATCCTACAGAAATTGGTTCTGATGTAGCTAACGCAAAGGTTACAAACGGATATCTCAACAAGCTCATTACTAAGGGATCAGTTATTAAGTACAACGGTAATGAAGTACAGAGATTCTCTACATCATACAATAGTGCAACAGGTATCGACGATGCTAACGTAACACTTATCAAGGCAACAACAGCATATCAGATGGTACTTACAGAGCTTAAGGCAGCTTCTTCAGTTGGTGCAACAGATGGCGCAGCTAAGGCAGATAAGGCAGCTAGTAACACTACAGCAAACATGTGGGAAATTACAACCACAAATAAGACTATCGGTGGTGAGACCGGACAGTCAACAGTTACATCTATCAGCTTCACACTTAACAAGGGCTACGTAAATATCCAGAACGCACTTACACTTAACCTTCACGTTGGTGCAGACGCAGCCATGACCAACAAGATTAACGTTACAGTTGAAGCCATGAATGCTAAGTCAATCGGTATCAACGGACTTAACGTATCAGATGCAACTGGTAAGGCAGCAACATACGCAATCGACGCTATCGCAGATGCAATCCAGAGAGTATCAGCTCAGAGAGCAGAACTTGGTGCTATCCAGAACAGATTAGAGCACTCAATCCGCAACCTCGATAACGTAGTTGAGAACACAGAAGCAGCTGAATCTCGTATCCGTGATACAGATATGGCAGATCAGATGGTTGAGTACAGCAAGAACAATATCTTACAGCAGGCAGGACAGTCAATGCTGGCTCAGGCTAACCAAGCTACTCAAGGTGTTATGAATCTCCTTCAGTAACACTTGAATAAATACCATAATCTCATTCCCCACCTCCCTAAAGAGGTGGGGAGATTATTAAAGAAGATAATTATTCCTTCGGTGAAGGATTCCAATATAGAAAGAGGTAAGGCTTATGGCATATTTCACAAGAAACAAGATGTTAACAATGGTTTTGGAGCTTTACACAGCAAACAATAGATTTGCACAGGGCGGGACAGGAAATGATGCAGATGACCTGAAGGTCCTAATCGGATGTCAGCAGAAAGCCTTAGTTTTAGGCGAGTATCTGGAGTCCATGGGAATGGATTACTCGGATATCGTAGAATTATTTGAAAACTACTGCAACATGGTTTACGATATAAGTGAGAACTTAAATGATACAGTCCTAGTAATGGATCGAAAAGTTAAAATCGACCACAAGCTATGCGATATCATTTCAGAGATAGAAAACAGAATAGTAGAAATTAGAAGTATTGATATTTACGACTTTAGAGGATTGGTAGACGCTCCCGGAGAGAAGCGCATCGTTAGCAATGAAATCAATCGGTTGATTGATTCCTGCTTAAGCAGTGCAGGACCACTTGATGAAGGAGAGGAAATGTACAGACCACTAGTAATCGGAACATACTAATAAATGAACAGTAAGGCTCGTCACATGACGAGCCTTTAATGCATTAATGGATGAGGTATCCAATGAATAATAAACCAAAAACGAAACTTCTAACAATTAGTCTTCTATGCTGTGGTAGCCCAGATACAACTGAGCGCTGCCTTAAGTCTTTGATGCCAATTCGAGAGGCAATTGATTCAGAACTACAGGTGGTGGACACTGGATGCGCACCAGAAACAAGAAAGATTATAGAAAAATATGCTGATGAGATTTTCGAATTTACATGGGTAAATGACTTTGCCAAAGCTCGTAATTTCCAGCTGGATCAGGCTAACGGCAAGATGTTCTTGTACATAGATGATGATGAGTGGATTCTTGATCCTAAGTATATTATTGAATTTTTCAAGCAGCCTGATTGCACCACTTATAATTGCGGTGGTTACTTCCAGAGAAATTATTTGGATTTCGAAGGAAAGGAATATCAGGATGTAGAAGTAATGCGCATGTGTCGCGTGGATCCAGATGTTTGTTTCAAGGGAAAAATCCATGAATATATTTATCCTGGTTGTGGAAGGACGATGTTTATGGATGCTCAGGCGGGGCATTTTGGATATGTGTATCATTCCGAGGAGGAGAATGTAAAACACTCCCTCAGAAATATTCCACTTCTAAAAGAGATGATGGAAGAGGAACCAGATGAGCTTCGCTGGCCATATCAGCTGGCACAGGAGTATAAGGCTATAAAATATAATCAGGAGCTTTTGGATTTATGTCTTGAGACCTACAAGAAAACAGGTAAATCCAAGGATGATGAGAAATATAAATATCGCGGAAGCTTTGCCTGCGGCGTGGCAATCGCAATGGCTAGATTGGAGATGTTGGATGAGCTACTGGAGTTTTACAAGGAAGTGAAAGATGGTGACTTGGTGTATCCACTGCCTATGGCGAAACTGGCTTTTTATGCGGCAAAGATTTATTTCATTAGGGACGAAAATGATAAGTGCGATGCGGAGATAAAGTACTATTTTGATACATACGATACAGTGGGGCAGGACAGAGGTCTTATGTTCATTCAGGGAGGTATTTTCTCAAATGACACCTTCAATGAGACTAACATGAACCTTATGTATTGCTATGCTATGACGACAGGATTGCGTCGAGGTGATTATGGACCATTGGTACATTATTACAGACGAATCGCATGGAATTCACCGGTGGTACGGCTTAATCGAGGTTTTATTGCTTCACTGATTCAAGAGGCTTCGAAGGTGGGCTACAAAAAGGAAATACGCGATGTTTTAAACAAATTCTTTACCACAGAGGGCTTCAGAGACCTTATTGAAAAAATGATTGATGAGGTGGCGCCTGAACTAGATGAGGAAGGATTGCTAAACGTGAAAAAGGCTTTCAACACCACTGAGGGACAGAAGGAACTGGATCTTTTCATGGATGTGCGAATTATGGAAAGAGAGATAGCAAACGTCGAATATTGGGATAGCTACAGGCAACTTTTAGGAGTGCTGGAAGCATATGCTCAACTGGCTGTGAAATGGCAACGTGCCCATGACAATATGTATCCATCTGAGAATGCTTCATTTACATTGGCCCAGGAGACCAAGCTAGGTTGTGATATAAATGATTTTATTGAGAGTGAGAGCAAGGATGTACCAAAGGCGCTTTCATACTTAAAGGATATGGTGGGTAGAAGGCCGATGCTTGGAAACGCAATTGGCGAGCTGGCTGATATGTATGGCAGGAAGCAGATGCTTCAGGCTGCACAGCAGAAAGACCCAGCAAAGTTTAATGAAATGTATGACTTGGAGGAGAAGGTTTTGCAGCAGATTGCGGAGCTTGATGCAGCAGGAAAGAATGAGGAAGCTGTTGCTACGTACCAGCAGTTGATAGGGATTTTACAAGCATCATACGGGGTGGATTCATTACATATATGAAAAAGATTTTAATGTATAGGTGGAAAGCCTATAACTACAAAGACATTAAATATACCTTCATGAAATTAGGTTATGAGGTTGAGGAGGTCTACCAGGACCTCCTCAATTATGATGTAGATGAAGAGTTTGCAGAAAAACTACGGGGAATCATCAAGGCAGATTCTTATGAGTTTTTCTTTACTGTAAATTACTTCCCACTCATTTCCAATGTATGTGAAGAACTGGGGCTACTCTATGTCTGCTGGAGCTGCGATAATCCACTAATATCCCTTTATCACAAGTCAGTTTTCAACAGTGTAAACAGAATTTTCCTGTTTGATCTCACAAATGTGGAAGAATTTAAGGGGATGGGTGCAGACGATATTTATCATCTTCCGCTTGCAGTGGACACTGACAGGCTTGATTATCTTTTTGCAAATTCTAATGATTTGGATTTATACAAAAATGAAATAAGCTTTGTAGGCTCTCTCTATGAGAAGAATTCCTACGACAAGATGGAGTTTACCCTGCCTGATTATCTGCGTGGATATTTTGAGGCTACCATGGAAGCCCAAAAGGATTTGCAGGGAATAAATATCATCGACAGAATGCTGACTCCAGAGATATTGATGGAGTTGCAGCAGTATTTCGAATTGGAAAAATCGGAGGATTCTTTATCGGATTTAAATTTGATTTTTTCTGTAACCACGCTTGGTTTTAAGATTGCAGAAAAGCAGCGCCGTAGCATATTAATAGAGTTGTCGAAGCATCATGATGTGAGCATCTACACCAATTCAAATGTGCGGGATTTAATAAAGGTGAATTATAGGGGAAGTGTAGACTATTGGGAGGAAATGCCGAAGGTCTTTCGCGGCTCAAAAATCAATCTAAACATGACCATTCCAAACATCAAAAGCGGAGTGCCACTTCGTGTTTACGATATTCTCGGCGCTGGAGGCTTTTGCATAACAAACTTCCAAGCCGAGCTCCCAATGTATTTCGAAAATGAAAAGCACCTGGTCTGGTACTACAACAACCAAGACCTTTTCGAAAAAGTAGAATTTTACAAAAATCACGATACCGAACGTAACCGCATAGCGCAAGAAGGTTACGAATACGTAAAAATGCAATGCTCTTACGAGCAGCGCATTAAAGAAATCTTAGAGACTATAGTTCATCATCATACCTGAATAAGCGCTTGTTGCATACGGTGCTGATAGTGTTTTTCCAGGATTTTTGTATTCTACAACCGCTTTGTCTACATATGCCATCGGATTAATGGAAGCCTTAGAGGCCGCCTTGCTGATGGCATTTTTTAATTCATTGAGGGTAGTGAAAGCAGCTGCTTTGTCCTCACTGTTTATCACATCTGAAAGCCTTTGGGTATCGAGAATAAGGTGCCCCACTCCGTCTATGTGTATGCCTGCAAAATCGAGGCTTGATTGCATACCCTTTGCAATGGATGAGATTTCGTTGAATAAAGAGTGATTCTGGTGAGAACCAGTGTATTTAAGCCCGATATCAATCATTCCATTGTAGCTGTTCAATAGCTGGTTAACCCCGTCAGTGAGAGCTTCTGTGTCATTCATAAGCCCGATGGTGACAGGTCCATTAGTTGGTGATTTTAGGCTGATTTCGTACATCCTGTTAACGGTGAAGGTGTTGGACATTGACTGATGCTCAGCGCCATTAAGCATAAAGCTTGAGTTAGATGGCTCCTGAATAGTTCTGTCGATGCCAAGTGAGTTCAGCTCTCTCCAAGAAATAGTAGATGAGATATTGAAAAGTGTATTATCTCCCTCTGGTAGGCCAGTGGCCTTTGAAGTGATTTGAATAGCGTTTTCGCCGACACTGTTAGTGACAAGGGAAGCGCTAAGTCCAATATCAGATGAATTCAAAAGGCGCACAATCTTGCCCTGTACGGTCAGATTAGACTCGCCTGGATTAACGTTAAACTGGAATTCATAGGAGTGATTCTTGATATCTAAATCAAATGAATACTGCCCCGATTCGAAATTACGGCCTTCAGCTGATAAGAAATTGCCCATATTCACCTGAGGGGTAGCAAGAGAATTAACTTCAATAGTGAATTCCTCAGCCTCTACGTCCTCGGCTCCAACAAAAGTAGCTCCAACTGAAGATGAATCAGATGAAGCGGCAATGCGCTTGCTAAGGATAGATTCCACGCTGTCGCCAGCAGAAGACAGATTAGAAACCGAAACGGACATAGAGTTAGCGTGCTCCTTGATATCGATAGCAAACTGACCCATATCCTCAGTGTCTTTAATCTTGTACAGAGGAGCGTCCTTATTGGCTTTCACTATTTTATTGTATGTATCGCGTAACTCACTTTTCTTATGGGATTCATAACGAGAGCCTATGTTGTCGCCATAGGTGGTCATGAAGTAGTTATACGCTGCATCAATGCGTGCCATGAGACGTCCCTCCTTTCTTCCATGAAATAAAACCCTAGACAATCCATTGTCTACTCGGGGACATAGATACACTTATAGCTACTATCATAATACCACATTAAAATAAAATTGTAAATTCGCTAGATTTTGTAATGTTGTCTGAAAATTACTCAAGATATGGGATGAGCTGGGTTACCTACGACGGTGGCGCCGGCTGGGACGTTGTGAGTGACGACGGCGTGTGCTCCGATGATAGCTCCAGCTCCGACACGAACTGGCCCTATGATGGCTGAGCAGGAACCCATATCAACACCATCTTCTAAAACAGGGACGCCACGTCCATTAGTGCCGATGACGCAGCCCTGGCGGATTGTGACATTCTTTCCGATGATAGCATCAGTATGAACTACTATGCATGAGAAATGGTCGATGAAAAAGCCTTCCCCAATAGGAGCGATATGGCTAGGAATATCGATGCCGTATTTCACAGAAATGTTGTGAAAATGAAGCCTTGTAAGAACAGCTAGTGGCTTAAGATACCCCTTGCTATTCTGATAGCAGAGTTTTCTATACCAGTGAATCCACTGATAGCCCGGCTTCATCATATATACCTTTAAGCGACCCAAAAGAGAAGTGTCGCTGGAATATCGTAAATAATCACATCTTAGAATTCTTTTGTATTCTTTTCTTGTCATCGG
>JAFYYE010000131.1 GCA_017557715.1 Pseudobutyrivibrio sp. | reverse complement strand
GTTATGTATTCAAGCCGTCTTCCTGAGTCATTCAAGAAGTACGCTTCAAAGATTTCTGTTACTACATCTTCAATCCAGTACGAGAACGATGATGTAATGCGTGTTACATGGGGCGATGATTACTCAATCTGCTGCTGTGTATCTGCTACAGAGACAGGTAAGGAGCTTCAGTTCTTCGGCGCTCGTGCAAACCTTGCTAAGTGTCTTCTTTACGCTATTAACGGTGGTGTTGATGAGAAGTCTGGCGATCAGGTTGGCCCAGAGTACAAGGCTATCACTTCAGAATACCTTGACTACGATGAAGTTATGCAGAAGTTTGACCAGATGATGGATTGGCTTGCACACCTTTATGTTGGCACACTTAACATGATTCACTACATGCACGACAAGTACTACTATGAGGCTTGCCAGATGGCCCTCATCGACACACATGTACGTCGTTCATTTGCTACAGGTATCGCCGGATTCTCACACTGTGTAGATTCACTTTCAGCTATCAAGTATGCAAAGGTTAAGGCTGTTCGTGATGAGAATGGAATCACAAAGGACTTTGAAATTGAGGGAGACTTCCCACGTTATGGAAACGATGATGACAGAGCTGACGAAATCGCAATCTGGCTTCTTCGCACATTCATGGGCAAGCTTCGTCACATCCATACATACAGAGATTCAGAGCCTACAACATCAATCCTTACTATCACATCAAATGTAGTTTATGGTAAGGCTACAGGTGCTCTTCCAGATGGACGTCCAGCTGGCGAACCACTTTCACCAGGTGCAAACCCATCATACGGTGCAGAGGTCAACGGACTTATTGCTTCCCTCAACTCAGTTGCCAAGCTTCCATACGAAGAGGCACTTGATGGAATCTCTAACACACAGACTATCAACCCAGGTGCACTTGGTCACACTGAGGAAGAGCGCGTAAACAACCTTGTAAACGTACTTGACGGTTACTTTGATCAGGGTGCACATCACCTCAACGTCAACGTATTTGGCAAGGAGAAGCTCATCGATGCTATGGAGCATCCAGAGAAGCCAGAGTACGCTAACTTTACAATCCGCGTATCAGGCTACGCTGTTAAGTTCATCGACTTGACAAAGGAGCAGCAGCTCGACGTAATCTCTCGTACTTGCCACGAGGCACTATAAAACCTACGCTTTAACATATACTAGGCACATACGCAGACACGCTTTCGCTCCTGCCGTGCTCATTGCCCTACATAAGAGGCCATCTAAAGATGCCCTCTAAATAGGGATGGCACTCTAAGGTCTGCTTAATGTTGCCTAGTATATTTATAAAGCTTACTTTTTCTAAATATCATGGAGGTACTACATGAATAACGTAATCGGGTACGTGAATAAATTGGAGAGTTTTGGTGCTGTAGATGGACCAGGAGTACGTTATATTATCTTCTTAAACGGCTGTAATATGAGATGTGCCTTTTGCCATAACCCAGAAACATGGGCTGAAGGCCAGGGACAGGAATATACTGCAGATGAGCTTCTGAAAAAGGCTCTTAGGTTTAAGCCTTATTGGAAGAATGGCGGTGGCATCACTGTAAGTGGTGGCGAGCCTCTTCTCCAGATAGATTTTATGCTTGATTTATTTCGCAAGGCTAAAGCTCAGGGAATCAATACATGTATCGATACAGCTGGTCAACCTTTCACTCATAAAGAACCTTTCTACAGCAAATGGAAAGAATTGATGAGTCTGACAGATACTGTTTTACTGGATATTAAGAATATCGATTCAGTTGCTCATAAAGAGTTGACAGGTGTTGATAATGCCAATATTCTTGAAATGGCTAATGAGATTTCTGATATGGGAATTCCTATTTGGATACGTCATGTGCTTGTACCAGGTGGAAGTGATAATGATGACTATCTCCGTCGCACAAGAGAATTCATTGATACACTTAAGACTGTAGAAAAGGTTGAAGTACTTCCATATCACACTCTCGGTGTTCCAAAATATAATGAGATGGGAATTCCTTATCGTCTTGAAGGTGTTGATTCCCCTACTCCAGAGCGAATTGAAAACGCCAAGAAAATACTTGGAGCTAATCAGTAATACAGAATATATTGGAGGGGTCCAAAATGCATGAATTAGCTATTACAGAATATGTCTTTAATTTAGTAAAAAAACAGGCTGACGCAAACAACGTCAGCCATGTTGATAAAATTCATTTATTGATTGGTGATCAGTGCGACTACGTTCCTGAAATCATTGAGGAATATCTCAAGGTCATGAGCGAAGGCACATCCTTGGAGGGCGTAAAAGTTGATGCCACTGTAAAAGAATCAATGATTTCTTGTAAGGACTGTGGCAACGAATTCACTCGCCACCAGTTTGACAGCACTTGCCCATCTTGTGGAAGTGATAATCTAAAACTCAAGCGATGCACTGATTTTATTGTAAAAAATATAGAGGTTTCTTAATCAAATTTTGATGCCAGGATTTGGCCCAAGCATATGCCTCCATCTCCTGGTG
>JAFYYE010000130.1 GCA_017557715.1 Pseudobutyrivibrio sp. | reverse complement strand
AGTAAAGCTTGATGCAGGCAATACTACTGTTGAGAGGATTACCCCAAAAATGAGTAAAAAAGCATTAATTCTCTTCATAACAACTTCTCCTTTGTATGACTTATCATCTGTATTATCTTCTATATAAAGGAGTGTTCGCAAGGGACAGAGTTGTCAAATTTGTTTGACTCCTCTGTCCCTTGTTTACTTTATGCTGCTTTGATAAAAATATGTTAACGAATAGTTAAAATAGCAAATTTATTGTTTAGTAATGGAGGCAGTGTTAATGAAAGATATTTGTACCATAGAAGGTCAAGCAAAGCAGTTTGGTGAAATGATGGAGCATACCGTTTCTGCAATAAGAGAAGATACAATAAATGACAAAAAAGCTACACTGGCTTTACTAGATGAGGAAAGGGCTAGGCTTCTTGTGGAAAAATACGAGGAGCTCCATAGATTGATGGAGGAATTGGAGGAGCAGTCCTTAAGGGATAATAATATAAAAGAGCTTAAAAGCTATACCTTTATAGGGGCTATTTCTGAATACGATTGCAAATATTATAGGGAAGAGGGGAGTAGAGACTTGGAAGAAAACATAATCGATTTTACCTGTAAGGATGCCAGAGGAACAGAAAAAATAAAGATTTCAAAGGATGATGTGGAGCTTGTGGATGGCAAGATAGTAATCAAGAATGTAGAGATACTTGAAGCTATTCAAGCAAAGGAATGCGATTTTCTGTCAGCAAATTAAAGAAATGTATCTTTTATTTAGCAGATAGGGGGCTGAGCAATAAGGCCCTTTTTGTGCTATTATAAGGATACTGTGGATTATTTTTTTTTGTTTAACGGGAGGTAGAAATGAGCAAAGTATTAATCTTTATGGCAGAGGGACACGAGGAGATCGAAGCCCTCACAGTGGTAGATTTACTTAGACGTGCAGGAATAGAAATAGAGACAGTTTCTATAACAAGCAACCGAATGGTTCCGGGAAGTCACGGAATAGTTACTGTATGTGATCAGCTTATCGAAGAGGTAGATTTTAACACTGCAGATATGTTGGTGCTTCCAGGTGGAATGCCAGGTACACTTAATCTGGAGCTTTGTCAGCCACTTATGGAGCAGGTTCACAAATTTAATGATGCAGGAAAGAACATTGCTGCTATTTGTGCAGCTCCAACAGTATTTGGCAAGGCAGGTCTTCTAAAGGGAAAGAAAGCCACCTGTTATCCAGGTATGGAAGGCGATTTGGATGGAGCAAATTGCTCAACAGATGAGGTGTGCCACGATGGAAATATCATCACAAGCCGTGGTCTTGGTACAGCTATTCCATTTGCACTGGAGATAGTTAGAACTTTCCAGGGGGATGGTGCTGCAGATAAATTATCAAAAGCAATTGTATACAAGAGTGAATTATAGTAGAATTATCAACAAAAAATAATACTGGGAGAAAATGTATGGACAAAAAGCACTCGTACAAAGACGTATTTTCACAAACTGAGTATGTGAAAATAATGTTTGCGGCACTTATCAATCGATTCGGAGATTCTATCGACGCAATCGCAAGCACTTGGATTGTATATCAGATTACAGGTTCAGCAGCCTGGTCTGCTTTGATATTTGGTATTAACAATCTACCAGCTGTTGTTGTCACACCATTGGCTGGTCCCTGGGTAGAGGGAAGAAACAAAAAGCGAATAATGATTGTTACAGATATTATTCGTGCTATTGTAGTGGCTGCTGTTGCATCACTGTTTTTGGTTGATTTGCTACAGCCGTGGATGCTAGTTATTTCAACTCTTATTATTTCAACTGTTGAAGCATTCAGAGGTCCAGCTAGTACTGCATTAACACCAATGGTTTTAGCTGATGAGTTATATGAATTTGGAATGTCACTTAGTAGTTCGTTGTCTCAGATTGTCCAGCTGATTGGTTTAGGATGCGCTGCAGGAATCATTGCTCTTGTAGGTATTTCAGGTGCTTTATATATTGATATGGCTACATTCATTATGTCTGCGGCAATTATTCTTTTTGTAAATTCACATGAGACTAAGAAAGAGAAGGTTGTCTTTAAATTTAGTGAGTATACAAAGGATTTTATTGATGGGGTAAAATACGTTTCAAAGGAAGTAGTAATTGTATTTTTCCTGCTCTACACAGTATGCCTTAATGCTGTATTGGTACCTGTTAACGGTTTACAGGCACCTATGTCTGAACAGCTACTTCACAGTGGTGTAGAGGTGCTTTCTATTTTCTCTATCACAATAACAGTGGGAATGCTTTTAGGGTCATTTGTTTATCCATTCATAGCCCAAAGGATTACAACGAAGATACTGTATTGGGGAGAGATGGTGGCTATATTTGCATTCTACGTTGGCATAGTAGTAGCAGAGCCATTATACAGCAGTAAGATATTTACTTATGTGATAGTATCCGTATTATCTATTTTGTTTGGAATGGGTATCTCAATCGGAAATAGTATGGTATCTGTTATCTTCATGAGAAAGGTAAATAAGGAGTATATTGCTCGTGCAGCGGCTATTGCTACATCTGTGAGTGTTATGTCTATGCCAGTAGTTTCGTTTATTGTAAGTGGTGTTGTTACATTTGTATCAGTACAGACAGTATTTATTATAAGTGGTATTGTTGTTTTAGTTGTACATGTTGCATTAAGCAAGTTCCTTTACCTCTTTGATGAGAAAAGTGAAGAACAGCCAGAGCAGATTACAGAATCTATTCAGGCAGAAGAGGATACCTCGTCTCAGGAGGCAGCTGAGGCATAAACATGAGAAGGAAGGCGTGTATATGCCTTCCTTTTGTGTTATTATTAAAATTAGGCAAAATTGAGTTAATGTATTTTTACATAAAGGAAGGACTATATGGAAAGAATTAAGAGTTTTACAATCAATCACAATATTCTTACTCCAGGATTTTACATTTCAAGAGTAGATGATGGAGATATCATTACTTACGATTTACGTACACGTAAGCCAAATGCAGGGGATTACATGGACAATGCAACTATGCACTCTGTGGAGCATATGATTGCTACATACATCCGCAATTCTGAGATTGCAGATCACGTAATCTACTTTGGACCAATGGGATGCCAGACAGGCTTCTACCTTGTAGTTAAGGGTGTAGATTCTAAGAAGACCTTCGAGGTTGTAAAGAAAGTCTTCGAGCAGACTGTAAACCATGATGGAGATGTATTCGGAAAGAGTGCCATCGAGTGTGGTCATTATGAGAATTTAGATATCGACCTCGCGAAGAAGGAGTGCGCTCGCTATCTTGAGGTACTTAATTCTTGGACAAATATGGAATTTACATATCCAGAATAGGAGGAAATATATATGACATTAGGTATTATTGGCGCTATGCAGATGGAGATTGAAAATCTCAAGCCATCTATTAAAAATCCAGTAATTGAAACAATCAGTGGCGCAACTTTCATTAAAGGTGAGATTGACGGAATCAATGTTGTTGCAGCAGTCAGCGGAATCGGAAAGGTTTTCGCAGCTGTATGTACAGAGATTATGATTCTTCACTTTGGAGTAGATAAGGTAATCAACATTGGTGTAGCAGGCACTCTTGTTAAGGACCTTAAGGTTCTTGATGTAGCAGTTGCTGAGTCTGCTGTACAACACGATATGAATACATCAGCTCTTGGAGATCCAGTTGGACTTATCTCAGGAATTAATGTAATCAATTTTGAGGCAGACAAAGAACTTACACAGACAGTATGTGATGTTCTTGCTGACAAGAAAATCCCATATCAGAAGGGCGTTATCGCTTCAGGTGATATGTTTGTTGATACTGATAAGCAGCGTGATCATATTCGTCAGAACTTTATGGCTATTGCTTGTGAGATGGAAGGTGCAGCCATTGCTCACGTTTGTTATATCAATAATGTTCCATTTACACTTATCCGTTCAATTTCTGATGGTGACGGAAGTGCTATGGACTACAACACATTTGCTGGTAAGGCAGCAGAGCAGTCTATAGATATTGTGCTCGATGTAATTGCAAGAATTAAAAAATAATTAGCAAAAGTATGGGTTGATATGACTAACCGAATTACTTAAAATAGAATAAGTTTTAAGTAAATAAAACGAGGAGATGAAGAAAATATGTATATGAAGGAATATGAGCGCTGGTTAGCAGCAGACCTTGAGGACTGTGACCTTAAGCCAGAGCTTGCTAAAATCCAGGGTAATGAAGAGGAAATTAAAGACAGATTTGCTGTAGCACTTGCTTTTGGTACAGCAGGACTTCGTGGTGTTCTTGGTGCAGGTACAAACAGAATGAACATCTATGTTGTTCGTCAGGCTACACAGGGTCTCGCAAACTGGGTTAAAACTCAGGGCGGCAATCAGACAGTTGCAATTAGTTATGACTCTCGTCTTAAGAGTGATGTTTTTGCTAAGACAGCAGCTGGTGTTCTTGCAGCTAACGGCATTAATGTTCGTATTTACGATGCACTTATGCCAGTTCCAGCCCTTTCATTTGCTACACGTTATTATAAATGCAATGCAGGTATCATGGTGACAGCTTCACACAACCCTGCAAAATATAATGGTTACAAGGCTTATGGCCCAGATGGTTGCCAGATGACAGATGATGCAGCAGCTATCGTATATGATGAGATTCAGAAGACTGACGTTCTTACAGGTGCAAAGGTTATGTCTTTTGCAGAAGGTGTTGAGAAGGGGCTTATTAAGTTTGTTGGTGATGATTGCAAGGATGCATTCTATGCAGCAATCGAAGATAGACAGGTTCGTCCAGGCCTTTGCAAGACAGCAGGTCTTAAGCTTGTTTACAGCCCACTTAACGGTTCAGGTTTAGTTCCAGTTACACGCGTTCTTAACGATATCGGTATCACAGATATCACTATCGTTCCAGAGCAGGAGTATCCAAACGGCTACTTCACAACATGTAGCTATCCAAACCCAGAAATCTTCGACGCACTTAAGCTAGGTCTTGAGCTTGCTAAGGAAGAGGGCGCAGATCTTATGCTCGCTACAGATCCTGATGCAGACCGTGTTGGTATCGCTATGAAGTGTCCAGACGGAAGCTATGAGCTTGTTTCTGGTAACGAGGTTGGTGTACTTCTTCTTGATTACATCTGCGCTGGTCGCATCGAGAAGGGCACAATGCCAAAGAATCCAGTAGCAGTTAAGTCTATCGTTTCTACACCACTTGCAGATGCAGTTGCAGAGCACTATGGGGTAGAGCTTCGTTCAGTTCTCACAGGTTTCAAGTGGATTGGTGATCAGATTGCCGGTCTTGAGGCAGATGGTGAGGTTGATAGATTTATCTTCGGTTTCGAGGAGTCATACGGATACCTTGCAGGTCCTTATGTTCGTGATAAGGATGCTGTTATCGGTTCAATGCTTATCTGCGAGATGGCTGCTTACTATCGCAGCATCGGAAGCTCTATCAAGCAGCGTCTTGAGGAGATTTATGCAGAGTACGGCCGTTACCTCAACAAGGTAGATTCATTCGAGTTTCCAGGACTTTCAGGAATGGATACAATGGCTGGTATCATGAGCTCACTTCGTGAGAATCCACCAGCAGACTTTGCAGGTATCAAAGTTTCAAAGGTTACAGATTACAAGAATACAGCTGAGACAGGTCTTCCTTCAGCAAACGTTCTTATCTATGGTCTTGAGAATGGATGCACAGTTGTTGTTCGTCCTTCAGGTACAGAGCCAAAGATTAAGACTTACTTCACTACAAAGGGTAAGGATCTTGCTGAGGCTGAAGCAATGAAGGAAAAGCTTGCTGATGCATTAAAGCCAATCTTTAAATAATATATTAGTTTATCTAAGGAGCTATTACGTAAGTGATAGCTCTTTTTTATTAGTGCAAATATTTTCATTGTGAATAATCGATTACCATTTTGTGACTTATGTTGATTTAAACTCTGCAATCTTATATAATTCAGCATGATTTAGAAGTGGTATATAAGGTGAAATTTTCAATGACGTAAAAGGAGAATGTTATGAAAACGTTAGTAATTAATGGTCAGAATCATCACGGCTCGACTTATCATATTGGCAAAGAGCTGGCAGATAAAATCGGTGGAGAAACAAAAGAGTTTTTTCTTCCAAAAGATTTTGGAGAGTTTTGTCTGGGATGTACAAACTGCTTTATAAAAGGGGAAGAGACTTGCCTACATTACGAAAAGCTGAAGCCTATT
>JAFYYE010000129.1 GCA_017557715.1 Pseudobutyrivibrio sp. | reverse complement strand
TAGTCAGTGGCATTCACTTCATATCCAGCAATGGCGTAGTGAGCCAGATTCGTCAGGAAAATCAGAATCACATTGTTATCAATTTCTCTAAGCTTTCTGGCGGTATCCATTCCGTTGATGCCATCTAATTCGATATCCATGAATACAATCTGAAACTGACCCTGATAAGCTTTTAAGAAATCTTCCCCAGCTGTGAAAATATCTATATGAAATTCTACTTTTGCGTCCATGAAATAGGCGCTGGAAATGTCAGTGAAAAGCTCAGCATCCGTATTATCATTTTCCACAAGTGCGATATTTAGCATTAAAGCCTCCTGTTTATAATCAAAAGACCTCCCCGATAATGTGATTATATCATAAGAAAAAAGCGATTTTTGACAAAAAAGGGACTCTAAATGACAGGATAGGACATTTTATTGAAATGGAGTTTTTCGGGGACTAAAATGCGAATCATCAAAAGGATGGAGGATGAAATATATGTTAAGTATCAACATTTCGGACGTAATCAACGTAATAAATCTGATTGCTCCGTATTTGATTGCACTTGCAGTAATTCTTGTAACAGCTATTGTTATTACAATCGTTGCAGGTAAGAAGGAGAAGACTACTCGCTTTATGATGCGCAGACAGTCTTGGATTGCATTTTTACTTGCAGTCGTTGTTATTGCAAACTTAATCTGCTTTGGCCCAATGTCAAACATGATTACACTTGCAACAGGAAATGGAGCGGTTTCAGATGCAACTATCGATGAGGCTAGAGAGCTTTCTGAGAAAGTTGCAGGTGAGGGAATCGTTCTTCTTGAAAACAAAGGAATTCTTCCTTTAACAGACACAAAGAAAATCAACGTATTTGGTTGGTCTTCAACTAACCCATATTACGGTGGAACAGGTTCAGGTGGATTCTCAGCTGACTTTGAGACAACATCACTTCTTGATGGTCTTCATCAGGCAGGCTTTGAGACAAACGATGAGCTTTCAGAGTTCTACACATCATACAGAACAGATAGACCAGAAATTGGACTTTTCGGTCAGGACTGGACACTTCCGGAACCAGCACTTTCTACATATCCAAAAGATATGCTTGAGAATGCAAAGAACTACTCTGACACAGCAATGATTGTTATTGCTCGTTCAGGTGGTGAGGGCGCCGATCTTCCAAAGGATGCTTCTGATGCAAGCTTGACTTATACACAGAACTCAGAGGATTACAAAGATTTCTCTAAGGGACAGCATATTTTACAGCTCAGCAAAACTGAGAGAGATTTATTTGACAAGGTTTGTGCAGACTACAGCAACGTAATCGTTGTTTACACAGGTGCAAACACATTTGAGATGACTTTCGTAGATGAGTACCCAAGTATTAAGGGACTTGTGTGGTGCCAGGGCTTAGGTCAGGGTGGTTTCCCAGCACTTGGAGATATCCTTAGCGGTGAGGTTAACCCTTCAGGTAAGACTTCAGATACATTTGCTAGAAATATTGCTAACTCGCCTTGGTTCAACAACTTTGGTGATTACGCCTTTGATAATGTAGAAGAGTTTACAGTAGATAATGGTGATCCAATTCTTGGTGTAAGCCAACCTCACTTTGTAAACTATGTAGAAGGTATTTATGTTGGATATAGATTCTACGAGACAGCAGCAGTTGAAGGCTTGATTGATTATGATAAAGAGGTTCAGTACCCATTTGGTTACGGCTTATCTTACACAACTTTCAAGCAGGAAATGGGAGATTTAACAATAAACGACGGTACATTATCTGTTGATGTTACTGTTACAAACACTGGCGATGTTGCGGGCAAGTCAGCTGTTGAGCTTTACGACACACCACCTTACACAAACGGTGGAATCGAGAAGTCTGCTGTAAATCTTGTAGCTTTCGATAAGACAGAGTTACTTGAGCCAGGTGAGTCTCAGACAATCACTCTTTCTTTCTCAGAGGAGTCACTTGCTTCTTATGATGACAAGAATGAGAAGGCCTATGTCCTTGAAGAGGGCGATTACATCATCTCATTAAGAGAGGATGCGCACACAGTTATCGATGAGAGAACATATAAGGTAGGTTCTACAGTAGTATATAGCGATGCTAACAAGCGCTCTACTGACCAGGTAGCAGCTACAAATCACTTTGAAGATTCACAGGGTACAGCTACTTACCTTTCACGTGCAGATCACTTTGCAAACTATGCAGAGGCAACAGCTGCACCAGCAACATATTCTATGTCAGATGAGATGAAGGCAAATTATGTTTGCAATCTTAACTTTGACCCAGAAGCACTTAACGATTCAAGCGATGAAATGCCAATCACAGGTGCTGACAATGGCATGAAGCTTGAGGATTTAAGAGGAGCTGATTATGATGACGAGAGATGGGAATCACTTCTTGATCAGCTTACAGTTCCAGAGATGGTATCACTTGTAGGTCTTGGTGGATATCAGACACTCGAGGTTCCTTCAGTAGAAAAGGCTCGTACAACAGATTGTGATGGACCTGCTTCTATCACAAACAACTTCACTGGAAAGTATTCAATTGGTATGCCTTCTTCAGTGACACTTGCTTGTACATTTAACAAGAATCTTGGCTATGAGTATGGCCATATCATGGGTAAGATGTGTGATGAGATGGACGCTTCAGGTTGGTACGCACCAGCTATCAACACACACAGAGCAGCCCTTGGCGGACGTGAGTTTGAGTATGTATCTGAGGATGGATTACTTTCTGGAACACTTATTGCTCAGGAAGTAATTGCAGCTAAGGAATTTGGTGTATATAGCTACATTAAGCATTTCGCAATGAATGATCAGGAAACAAACAGATGGAACATGGTTTCAATCTGGGCGCCAGAGCAGGCAATCAGAGAAATTTACTTAAAACCATTTGAAATCGCTGTAAAGGATGGCGGCGCACAGGCAGTCATGAGCTCTTACAGCTACATCGGACCACACTGGTCAGGTGCTAACGATAGCCTTCTTAACAAGGTACTTCGCGATGAATGGGGATTCCGTGGAATGGTTATTACAGACTACTTCCTTGGAGCAAACTTCATGGATGCAGATGCATGTATCAGAAATGGTAACGACCTTATGCTTGTTGCATACGAGATGGGAGATAACACAGTTAACGACCAGACAAGTGCTACAGGAATCAAGGCACTCAGAACTGCATCAAAGAACATTATGTACACTGTTGTAAACAGCCGTGCATACGAACCAGAGAACCTTCACACAGGTCTTTATAACTGGCAAATCGCATTTATTATGATTGATATATTACTTGCCGCTTTACTTCTTTTCTTCGAAGTAGGAACTATCAAGAAATATAAAGAATTAAAGAAGGCAGAATAACTAACATTCTTTTTTCATTGGACTCCCGTTTGGGAGTCCGTTTTTTATATATCGTATATACGAATCAGGAATTTCGAATTATTTCATCGCGATATTTCTTTGGACTTTTACCGTATTCCTTAACAAAGGCGCGGTAAAAAACAGAGTAATCAGAGAAGCCGTAATTTGTGGCAACGATAGAGATGTCCTGCCCACTAAGTATTGCATCACGGCACATATCAAGACGTTTCTTCGTGATGTATTTGTGCAGGGGCAAACCGTTTGTTTCGGTAAATAAATGTGATATGTGGAATTTACTAACGTGTAATTTTTCCGCTAAAAAATCCAAAGACAAATCTTCATCGATATGGGTCTCAATGTATTGAATAAGACTCTGGTATAAAGTATCAGAATCTGACTCAGCCACATTAGGATTTTGCTTTTCAAATACCATGCGATTTACAGTGATTATAAAATCGCTAACCGCCAACATAATCTTGGCATCTCGCCCAAATCTTTTTGAATGAATTTCGTCAATCAGCGAGAAAACTTTTCCTTGAATAGTATTAAACTCAATCTCGTTAAATTTGTTAATGGAAAAATTGCCAGTGGACTTAGCTTTGTTTGTGAGATAAAGATAGTCCTCGGAAAAATCGCCCAGTGTCCTAAGGAAATCTTCCGTCACCCAGAATACAAATCTACGATATGGCACATCACCATCTACCAGTCTGGCAAAATGTGGCAGATTAGGCGGAATCACAATCATAGTGCCTGGCGTTGGCACAAATTGCTTTCCATCCATATACATGATGATATTCCCCTCGATAAAAAAGAAAAACTCAAAGTAATCGTGGGTGTGTGCTGTCACGTTTGGAAGCACTCTGTCACTGTAATAATATATCTCAAAGTCTTGAGATAGCATGTATTGTCTTGTGGTAAATTCCGTCTTTAAACTCTTTTTCATCGTATTCCCCCGTACAAATTATAGATAACATATAACATAAAATCGCAATTTTTACAATGTGCATAACAATTCATACAATAGGAAGTATGCGTTACTCCTAGTAATATGAGTATATCTGATAGATCGTAAGGAGAATGAAACAATGTATGAGGAATTAAAAAATAAGTTAGAAGAGATAGGTATTATTCCAGTTGTAGTCCTTGAAGATGCGAAGGATGCACATGCCCTTGGTCAGGCATTGATGGATGGAGGTCTTCCAGCTGCAGAGGTTACATTTAGAACAGATGCGGCTGAGGAAGTTATAAAGATACTTTCACATGATTTCCCAGAGATGCTTGTGGGTGCAGGAACAGTGCTTACTTGCGAGCAGGCAGATAAGGCCATTGCAGCAGGTGCTAAGTTTATTGTGGCTCCAGGTTTTAACCCAAATGTGGTTAAGCACTGCATAGAGAAGGGTTATCCAGTGACTCCAGGTGTGCAGACTCCAGGGGAGATGGAACAAGCAATGGAGCTTGGTCTAGACTTTGTAAAGTTTTTCCCAGCTGAGCCAGCAGGTGGCCTTCCAATGATTAAGGCTGTGGCAGCACCATATACAAAATTAAAGTTCATGCCAACAGGCGGAATCAATAAAGATAATGTAAAAGACTATTTAGCATATAACAAAATCGTAGCTTGTGGTGGTACATGGATGGTTAAGGGAGACCTAATCTCTGATGGCGATTTTGAAAAGATTAAGGAATTGACTCACGAGGCAGCACAAATCGTTAAGGAGGTTAGAGCTTAATGGAAATGACACTTAGATGGTATGGAAAGGATTTCGATACCGTTTCATTGGAGCAGATTAGACAGATTCCTGGTGTGACAGGAGTAATCACAACACTTTATGATACAAAGCCAGGAGAGGCTTGGAGCCGAGAAAGAATCAAGGCTATGAAGGCTGAGGTAGAGGCTGCTGGTCTTAAGGTAGCAGGTATCGAAAGTGTAAATGTTCACGAGGATATCAAGCTTGGGAAGCCAAGCCGTGATGAGCTTATTGATAATTATATTGAGACATTAAAGAATCTTGGTGAGGAAGATATTCACCTTGTATGCTATAACTTCATGCCAGTTTTCGACTGGACACGTACAGAGCTGGCTAGAAAAAGAGCAGATGGTTCCACAGTGTTAGCATATAATCAGGTAGCTGTTGATGCACTTGTTCCAGAGAAGATGTTTGAGTCTATCGCTGGTGATACTAATGGCTCTGTAATGCCAGGCTGGGAGCCAGATAGACTTGCTCACGTAAAAGAGCTTTTTGATGAATATAAGGATATTACAGATGAGGATTTATTTGAGAATTTGAAATATTTCCTTGAGAGAATCATGCCAGTTTGTGATAAGTATGATATCAACATGGCTATTCATCCAGATGATCCAGCATGGCCAGTTTTTGGATTGCCACGAATCATTATCAATAAAGATAACATCCACCGCATGATGAAAATGGTAGACAATCCTCACAATGGCGTCACCTTCTGTTCAGGTTCATATGGTACAAATTTGGAAAATGATTTGCCAGATATGATTAGAAGCCTTAAAGGTAGAATACATTTTGCTCACGTTCGAAATCTTAAGTTTAATTCGCCTACAGATTTTGAAGAGGCTGCACATCTTTCAAGTGATGGTAGCTTTGATATGTACGAGATTGTAAAAGCACTTTATGACATTGGATTTACAGGCCCTATCAGACCAGATCACGGTCGTATGATTTGGGGTGAAAAGGCAATGCCAGGCTATGGACTCTATGACAGAGCCCTTGGCGCTACATACATAAATGGTCTTTGGGAAGCAATAGATAAGAGCGTAAAGAGAGGTAACTAGCATGAAGCTTTCAAACGAAGGAATAAAGGATAGAAAAGTATGGGAGGAGAAAGGTTATAAGCTCCCTGAATATGATAGAGAAAAAATTATCGTAAATACGAAGGAAAATCCAGTGTGGCTTCACTTCGGTGCAGGAAATATTTTTAGAGCATTCCAGGCAAATGTTGTGGAAGAGCTTTTGAATCAGGGTGTGATGGATAAAGGTCTCATAGTGGCTGAAGGCTATGATTATGAGATTATCGAAAAGTACAACAGACCATGTGATGACCTAAGCATTCTCGCAACACTTAAGGCAGATGGAACAGTTGAAAAGAAGGTGGTTGGCTCAATTGTGGAGTCATGCATTTTAGATGAGGAAAATGAAAAGGAAATCGAAAGACTCCGTGAAATTTTCCGTGCACCATCTCTTCAGATGGTTAGCTTTACCATCACAGAAAAAGGATATAAGACAAGAGCCTACATGAATAAAGTGGTAGGACTTCTTTTAGAAAGATTTAAGGCAGGAGCACTTCCTATCTCTGTTGTAAGTATGGATAACTGCTCACACAATGGAGATAAGTTAAAGGAAGCTGTCATTGAAATAGCAAAGGATTGGTTCAAGGAAGGAAAATGTGAGAAAGACTTTATCGCATATCTTGAGAATCCATCAAAGGTGGCATTCCCACTTTCAATGATTGATAAAATCACTCCTCGACCAGATGATACAGTAAAGCAGATGCTTATTGACGATGGCGTTGAGGGTGCTGAGCCAATCGTTACATCAAAGAATACTTATGTTGCCAACTTCGTAAATGCGGAGGAGACAGAGTATTTAGTAATAGAAGATTTATTCCCAAATGGTCGCCCAGCCCTTGAGAAGGGTGGCATCATTTTCACAGATAGAGAGACAGTAGATAAGACAGAGAAGATGAAGGTTTGCACATGCCTTAATCCGCTTCATACAGCATTGGCAGTCTTTGGATGTCTTCTCGGTTACAAGACTATCCATGATGAGATGGATGACGAAGATTTGAAAAAACTTGTAACAAAGCTTGGCAAGGAAGAGGGCATGAAGGTAGTGGTAGACCCTAAGGTATTATCACCAGATAAGTTCCTTGATGCAGTTCTTACAAAGCGTTTGCCAAATCCATTTATGCCAGACACACCACAGCGAATTGCCTGCGACACATCACAGAAGCTTCCAATTCGTTTTGGCGAGACAATAAAGGCATATCGCGGACACTCATCACTTAGCACAGAATCCCTCAAGGTGGTACCTCTTGTACTTGCAGGATATTTAAGATATCTTGAAGGTATAGATGATGAGGGAAATGTTTTTGAGCAGAGCCCGGATCCACTTCTCGACGAACTAAAAGTTCTTCCAGCAAAGGATGTTTTAAAACGTAAAGATGTATTTGGCGTTGATTTGTATGAAGACACAATGGGTAAGAGAGTTCTTGAAATTTACTCAAGAATGAAGGGCACTCATAACGTTAGAAAGGAATTGGAAGCGGTATGATGAAATTTATGGACGAAGATTTTCTTCTTCAAAATGATATTGCCAAAGAGCTTTTTAAGGCAGTTAAAGACGAGCCAATTATAGACTTTCACAACCACTTAAATCCTCAGGATATTTATGAGGATAAGTGTTTCGACGATATGACAGAGGTTTGGCTTGGAGGCGACCATTATAAGTGGCGCGCCATGAGAGCCAACGGTATTTCAGAAGAGCTTATCACAGGAGATGGGGCTCCTTATGATAAGTTTGTGGCATGGGCAGATACGGTGCAGAATTTGATTGGTAATCCTCTATATCACTGGACCCACTTAGAACTTCAAAGATATTTCAATATAACCACACCACTTGGTCCAGATACAGCAAAGGAAATTTGGGAAGAATGTAATGCAAAATTGCATACACCAGAATTCTCAGTACGAAACCTCCTAAGAATGCAAAAAGTATCTGTCCTGTGCACAACAGATGACCCTGCAGATGATTTACAGTGGCACAAAAAAATTCGTGAAGACGGATTTGAAATAAAGGTGCTCCCAACCTTCCGCCCTGAAAAAGCCATTGGTATTGAAAAGGAAGGTTTTGCAGATTATATATTCAGACTTTCTATGGTAACTGGCAGAAGAATATATGACGTGAAGACATTGGTGGAAATATTAAAGGAGCGATTGGAATTCTTTATTGAGAATGGATGTCGCGTATCAGATCATAGCTTGGAAAACACATTCTATGTTCCTGCTACCTATGAGGAAATCAATAATATTTTCATGGATAGAATCAATGGAAAGAAGGTATCTGAAGAGGATGCTGGTAAATTCCATGGATATATGTACATTCAGTTGGCAAAAGAGTATGCTAAACATGATATTGTTATGCAGCTTCATATTGGTGCCATTAGAAATAATTCAGAGCGTTTCTTTAAAAAGCTTGGACCAGATACAGGCTTTGATGCTCTTAATGATTTCAACTATGCGCCTCAGCTTGCAGCACTTTTATCTGCTATGGATTTAGAAGATGAGCTACCAAAGACAATTCTTTATTGCCTCAATCCTAAGGATACAGAGATGCTTGCGGCTATGGCTGGCACATTCTGTAGCAATGAAAAAGGCATTAAGGGTAAGGTGCAGGTTGGTGCTGCATGGTGGTTCTGCGACCACAAAAATGGAATGGAGCGCCAAATCGAGGCCGTCAGTGATGCAGGCTTGATTTCCACATCCGTTGGAATGCTCACAGACTCTCGTAGCTTCCTATCATTCCCACGCCACGAACTCTACCGCCGCATCCTTTGTAACAAGATTGGATCGTGGGTAGAGGCCGGCGAATACCCTAAAGACGATACGTATTTACGTAACCTCGTACGTAATATATGTGGTACTAATGCTATAGAATATTTTAGATTTTAAATGAGCTCAAATGGTAAAGTATACATACAATCAACCAGACCTTAGAGCACGGTTCCTACTTAGATGGTGCTTTAGCAGCATCTTATGTAGGGCAACCAGTGCGGTAGGAGCGCAAGCGTGTCTGGTGATGTGTGTAGACTTTACCATGAAGAGCGGATTGGAGATAGATATGAACTTGAACATTAGAGACAAAAAAGATTGTAAGTTTGATGCAGTTTCACTGGGCGAGGTTATGCTGAGATTTGATCCAGGTGAGGGTCGCATCCGCACAGCGCGTGAATTTAAGGTTTGGGAAGGCGGCGGAGAGTATAATGTCATCCGTGGTCTTCGTAGATGTTTTGGTATGAACACTGCAGTTATCACTGCATTTGCAGATAATGAGGTAGGCCATCTTGTGGAAGATTTTATTCTTCAGGGAGGTGTGGATACTTCACTTATTAACTGGAAGAAGACAGATGGTATTGGCAGAGAATGCAGAAATGGAATTAATTTTGTAGAGCGAGGCTTTGGTATCAGAGGTGCCCTTAGCTGTTCTGATAGAGCCAATACTGCTATTTCTCAGGCAACAGATAAAGATTTTGATTTTGATTACATTTTTGGTGAGCTTGGTGTTAGATGGTTCCACACTGGTGGAATTTATGCAGCTCTTTCTGAGCAGTCAGCTGAGACAGTTATTAAGGCTATCAAGACTGCAAAGAAGTATGGCACAATTGTTTCTTATGATTTGAACTACAGAGCTTCTATGTGGTCTGCAATTGGTGGTCAGAAGAAGGCTCTTGCTTTCGTAACTGTCAGAGATTACCCGGAACAGCAGCTGAGATCCGTCCCGGTCAACCGGTACATACCCCCATTCGTCCAGAATCAGGAGATCCTGTTCATTCAGGTCCCGGCGGAAACGTTCCAGTGTTCCGTTCTTCCTGGCTTCGGCCAGCTTGAGCACCAGCTCCGTTACCGTAAAGAAGCGGACCTTGTAGCCTTTCATGCAGGCATTGACTCCGGCGGCAATCGCCATGTGAGTCTTCCCGATACCGACCGGACCGTAAAGAACGAGATTGTTTTTCTGCTTAATGAAATCAACATTCTCCAGTTCTTCCCGGGATAATGCCGGCGGCAGTTTGACGCAGCGGTATTCATATCCGTCAAAGGTTTTGTAGATCGGGAACTTGGCCCGCTTGACCAGCCGTTCCCGGCGGTTTTCTTCCCGGGTGGTGATTTCCTTCCGCAGGGAAGC
>JAFYYE010000128.1 GCA_017557715.1 Pseudobutyrivibrio sp. | reverse complement strand
TAATAGCATCATCCAAACTTTTGCCCTGATTATCTTCAAAAAAGTCCCTAATGTAAGTGTTGTATTCAAACTGCTTGTCTATCGTGGTTTTACCCTTTTTCTTTTCTTCAAGTATTAAATGATAAGCCTCAATTGCATCACCATACGTCTTGCCTGCGTTCGACTTTAACCATTTCTGAAACTGCACATTAAAAGAAAATGATTTGCCAATCCTTTCCCTGAAAAAAGCTCTGTGCTTCTCTGAGCAAACTATATTAGGTTCTATAATTGTATCTTCAGTAAGGTCGCCAACATCTACAGTAACTCTCCTGTTCTTATTTACAGTCTTTACATTACCCGTATCAAGAAAATAGGCGATTCTATCTGTAAGCTCTAACTTTCCACCTGATGTAGGAATTCCATTATTTCTGCAGAACTCCACAAGTTCTTCCTTCAAGTAATAATAGCCCCTAAATGTATCACTATTTAAATTAGTATTAAGTATTGGTCTATCAGTCATATTATTCATCCAGCATAAGGCGTCCTTCTTTAGCCTTTTTCTTCAATCTAGCCATTTGCTCTTTTTCAGTCTGCAAATTACTATCCTCTTTCTTCTGTAAAAAATAAAATTCTTTCTGAGTTTCGATTTCTGCTCTAAGCTCCTCTTCTGTAGGTAAATAGAGTTTATACTTAGAAGCAAAAAGCTGCTCATTTTCATGAAGAACTGAATACTTAGCAATATCTTCATCTGTGTCTGAACATAACACTATTCCTAGTGTTGGATTATCATCAGGAGCTTTCTTCAAATCATCATACATACGTATATACATATCCATCTGCCCTACATCCTGATGAGTTATCTTATTTGTTTTTAAATCAATTAAAACAAAGCACTTCAAGATATAATTGTAAAAAACAAGATCGATGTAATAATCTTCTTTTTCAGTATGAATATGTTGCTGCCTAGCAACAAAGGCATATCCTTTTCCCAATTCCATAAGAAACTTTTGAAGGTTGTTTATAATGCACTGCTCCAAATCTGATTCCAAATATGAAGTATCTTCCTGCATACCCAAAAATTCTGCTATCACTGGATTTTTTATAAACTCAAGCTTATTTTGATACTGAGAAGTTAGCTGTTTCATTTCATTTTCTACTTCAGTTTTATCTTGTGATTTTAGCATTCTATGATAATACTGAGTTGAAATATTTCTTTGTAAAGTTCTAACACTCCAGGTTTGTTCGTATGCCTCTTTTTCATACCAAGAACGAGCTTCGCTATCATTTACTTGAGTCAACACTCTATAATGTGACCATGATAATAGTTCAATTTGTGTACTCACTGTGTGCACTTTTTGCGATGGTTCCAAAAGTGTACACGCTGTGTGCACAATTTCAGGAAACATTCGATAAAAACCAAGATACTGATATAAGGCTCTTCTAGAAAAACCTTTTCCATAAATACCAGTAAGCTGGGTTGAGAGGCGCGCTATAATTTCCTTTCCATATTCAGCTCTGCCATCACCTACAACTTCCTCTTCGGCAATTCTTTTTCCAATAAACCAATTTCTAATAACAAGTGCAGTATCTACAGTTCTATATGCATAATTCTGTGCACTATCAATTATCATGCATGCATCATTAACAATATCATTTGAATTTACATATTGAATTATCTCGTTCACAATATTTTCCTCGCCATAAACTAATTTCTCATGACATTATTATATCAGACTTATAATTACAAAAACAGAACAAACTTTCTAATTTTGTCTAAGTCTGAGCAACACGCATTCTTTGCGTGTTGTTATTTCAGTTGTCAAGAAATCCTTTACAACTATATTTTTAGTAATGTGCATTTTTTGCACATTACAAACACCTCATCACATTTTTTATTTCTTAGAAAATCGCAAATAAAAAACTTCTGTCGAAAATCCCGACAGAAGTTTCCTTTTATTTCTCGCTAATCTTATTCCACTCATAAGGCGTGTTCTGATATACGTAGTAATTCAACCAATTAGAATACAAAATATTCCCATGACTTCTCCACTGAAGCAGAGGCTTCTGTTCTGGATCATCTTCTGGGTAATAGTTCTCTGGCAAAGCTATTTGTAATCCTTTGCTAACATCTCGCTTGTATTCACTATCAAGAGTAAATCTATCGTACTCTGGATGACCCATAACGAAGATATTGCTGCCGTCCTTAGACATGCAAAGGAACACGCCAGCCTCATCGCTCTTTGCGCATACGACAAGATTTTCACAAGCCTCGATATCCTCAGTCTTCACCCCTGTGTGACGGCTATGTGGAGCATAGAAAACATCATCGAATCCACGGACAAGTGGAATCTTTCTGTTCTGAACTCGATGTGGGAAAATTCCAAATTTCTTCTCATCTAAATCATATTTATTAATTCCATAACGATAGTAGAGTCCCGCCTGGCATCCCCAGCAAAGATGAAGTGTAGATGTTACATGAGTCTTGGTCCACTCAAACACATGAGTAAGCTCCTCCCAGTAATCTACCTCTTCAAAAGGCATCTGCTCCACTGGTGCTCCTGTAATAATCAAACCATCAAAGTATTTATCATACACATCCTCAATACGCTCATAGAAAGTATCAAGATGAGTCTTACTAGTATGTTTACTTTCATGACTTCCTACCGTAAGGAAAGTAACATCCACCTGAAGAGGTGTATTTGAAAGGGAACGTAAAAGCTGTAGCTCAGTGGCCTCTTTCAACGGCATCAGATTCAAAATACCAATACTAATAGGTCTGATATCCTGATGGGTAGACCTATTCTCGTCCATTACAAATATATTCTCATGCTCAAGTATCGCCTTGGCTGGTAAATCATTTCTAGTTCTAATCGGCATACTTATCCTTCTCCTTTCAATCCAATCCTTATTATTAACACATTTATATGCTATTAGTATCCTATAGAGGAGGTCATTCCAGTGAGTAATAAAAACAATCTTCCTTTAAATGAACCTGAATCAGATAACAAATCCCATCTGGCAAACTTCTTTTTGCTACTCGTAATCATCATGTCTGTTTTTACTATTTTGCTCGTATTTAATTACACGAAGCGAACCTCTCCTGCCCAAACCACAAAATCGATATCTATAGAAAACACTTTTTCATATAGCACTGGTGGAATAACCTTTGCCATTCCTTCTACTTTCTCTAAATCTGAATCATTAGAGATATCTGAAGAATCTGCCACCATCATATTAGGCAATGAATCACTGGATTATTTGTGGGTTTCCTATTTCATAAATGAAACCATCTTATATGAAAAGATTGATGAAATAGCTGTTTCTATGGTAGCAGATGCAAGTCGCCAATCTTCTGAAACCACTTATGTGGATGGCACAAAAACATTCCTGTATACCTACACAGGTACTATGGAAGGCAAACTATACTACGCCCACATAGCGATGATTCTGAATACCGATAACAACCATGTTATCTACGCCATCTATGTAACCCCATCAGATTCAAGCAGAGATATCGCAGATTTCAAAGCCTTGCTAAATGCCGCCAAAGAAACTGGTGACGCTGATTCATCAGAAAGCTCTAAGCGAGTATATTATGTAGAAAACCATCAGTAAATTATTAATTCAGCGTTTTATCCGTTTATCATAGCAAGCAAGGCAGCTT
Source organism: Pseudobutyrivibrio sp. (assembly GCA_017557715.1). GTDB lineage: Bacteria > Bacillota > Clostridia > Lachnospirales > Lachnospiraceae > Pseudobutyrivibrio. The sequence goes on along the minus strand of JAFYYE010000128.1, from coordinate 7,292 downwards.
CATCCAGCACTGCAATCCCAAGAGAATTAGCCTTATCCAGCTTGCTTCCCGCAGCTTCTCCGGCCACCAAATAGTTAGTCTTCTTCGAAACAGATCCAGCACATTTTCCACCATTCAGCTCTATCAGCTCCTGACATTCTTTTCTTCCCATAGTAGGAAGTGTACCAGTAATTACAAAAGTAAGACCTGCGAACTTATCGCTGGCTCCTTCCTTTTCCTGCTCCTTCATATTGAGGCCTTCTGCCTCAAGTCTGTTAATGATATCTATATTAACACTATCATGAAGATAATCGTAAATAGATTTTGCACTTATTTCTCCAATATCATTTACAGCAGTAAGATCTTCCTGGGATGCAGCCATAATTGCCTTTATATCCTTGAAATGTGCCAATAGAGCTTTTGCAGCTGCTTTTCCAACATTTGGAATACCAAATCCAGTAAAAAGTTTATTAGCATCATTCTCTTTTGATGCCTCGATAGTTGCAAGAAGCTTATCAGTGTTCTTCTCTTTTCCAATAATTCCTTCCTCTATCAACTCATCTCGCTTTTCCTTCAAGGTATATATATCAGCGATATCCTTGATATATCCACGTCTCACAAGGTCGATAATATAAACCTCACCAAAGCCTCTAATATCCATGGCATCTCTTGAAACAAAATTGATGATATGACGTTCTAACTGAGCCGGGCAGCTAGGATTAGAGCACTTCATATCGGCAGTATCATCATCTCTTGATACAGGGCCGCCACAAGCAGGACAAACATTTGGAATCTTATATGTCTCAACACCTGCAGGGCGCTTTTCATGCTTAACCTCTTTTATTTTAGGAATGATTTCTCCAGATTTATATACAACTATTGTATCCCCGATACCGATATTCAACTCATCAATAAAATCCTGATTATGAAGAGTTGCACGGCTAACTGTTGTACCGCATAAACGAATTGGTTCAAATATGGCTGTAGGATTTACTCGCCCTGTACGGCCAACGGAAAGCTCAACATCAAGAAGCTTTGTCTCCTTTTCTTCTGGTGGATACTTGTAAGCTATATGACCATTTGTATATTTAGCGCTTGTAGAAAAATCCGCTCTATAGGCAACCTGATCAATCTTAACAACCGCACCATCTATATCAAATTCGAAGTCTTCTCGCTTCTCGCCAATTTCATCGATAACTGCAAGAATATCATCTGCATTATCGCATATACGATGGAAAACCACTGGAACCTTGTGTTCTTTTAAAATATCAAGTCCCTTACAATGACTTTCTGTAAGTTCCTCTGGTCCCTGTTGTACATTGAACACAAACATCTTAAGACCACGCTTCTTAGTAATGTTTGCATCAAGCTGACGAAGTGTTCCTGCCGCAAGGTTTCTAGGGTTAGCTGCAAGCTTTCCTCCAGAAATCTCCTGTTCTTCATTGTATCTGTCAAAATCCTCGTGGGACATATAGACTTCACCACGAAGCTGAAGATTTTCATAAGGCAAATCTAAGTAGCGATTAACATCAGGAATCACAAGTGCATTTTCTGTAACATCCTCACCTACAAGTCCATCTCCACGTGTCTCAGCAAGCTTTAATTTGAGCTTTCCAGTACTATCTTTTTCATAACGAAGAGTCATACTTAATCCGTCAATCTTTGCCTCAACAGAAAATTTAGCATCTGGATGTACTGCTTTTACTTTATCGACCCAAGTAACAACATCCTCTTTATTAAACACATCTTCAATTGAAAGCATTGGCACATCATGTGTAACTTTTACTCCTGCCTCACGCTTTGCAACGCCTCCAATCTTCTGAGTTGGCGAATCTGGTGTCACCCACTCAGGATGCTCTTTTTCGGCAGCCTTCAATTGAAGCATAAGCTGATCATATTCAAAATCAGAAATCTCCGGTTCATCGTCGTTGTAATATTTATTCATGTGATAGTCGATGGTGTCGACTAATTTTTTATATTCTTCTATTAACATTGTTCCACCTTTTACGTCTCTAATTACGAGATCCTTCTAGCATTTTGTTTAACTGTTTTAATTCGTGTGTTGTCACATCGCGATATGTGTCTTCCTTTAAATCACCAAGTTCAATGTTCATTATTCGTACACGCTTAAGAGTGCGTACTCTATAGCCAAGAGCCTGACACATTCGTCTAATCTGACGATTTAATCCTTGTGTTAAGATAATACTAAATTTATTTGGCGAAAGCTTTTTTATTTGGCATTTTCTAGTAGTAACATCTAATTCTTCCAGATATACTCCAGCACCCATTTTTTTGATAAAGTCCGCTGTTATTTCTTTATCAACTGTAACAACATATTCTTTTTCGTGAGCATTAACTGCTCTCATTATTTTATTTACCAAATCACCCTGATTAGTAAGCAAAAGCAAGCCTGTACTGTCCTTATCCAAACGTCCAATAGGATAAATTCTTTCAGGGTAGTTTAAATGATCAATAATATTATTCTTTTCTCGCTTCTCGGCAGTACATACGATACCTGCTGGCTTGTTATAGGCAAATAGTACCTGCTTCTTCCCTACGTTCGATACTGGCTTTCCTTTAAACAGCACCTCATCAGACGCAGAAACCTTCATACCCATAATTGCAGGCTCACCATTGACTGTTACATCACCAGCTTCTATTGCAGCATCCGCAGCTCTTCGGCTACAGACACCAGAATCAGAAAGATATTTATTTAGTCTAAATAATTCTTCCACTAAATCCTCCGCTATTTCTTAATAATATTAGAATGGAGACCAAATCCATGGTCTCCATAAATCTCATGTGAATTAGAAAACTCTATTGACCTAATAAATCGGTGCGAATGAAGCCTTCCTTGTTTTTATATTTTACTTTTGTCCAGCCTTCTGCATAACTCATGATAACTTCCACTGTGTCACCTGAATATGCAACAGCAACCTTTGAAGATGAAGTATCCATCTTAGAGCGAATATTTGTAGTAGAGTTGATAGTAATCTTATCCCCCTTGTTGTATGACTTTGTAGTAGCTGGTGTTGTTTCTTCCTGTGTTTCTTCAGCCTGCTCATCACCATCAGCAGTCTTAACATTTACAGCAGTCTTAGTAACATAAGCTTTTTTGCCTTCAAAATCAAACTTATAGAAGTCACCCTCTTCACCGTAGATTTTAATCTCCTGACCCTTCTGAAGAGAACCAAGCTTATCACTGCTCTTGTCAGCAGATGCACGAACATTTACTTTTGAGTTAACCTTTCCGGTAAATGAATTTGCTTCTTCTTCCGCAGCCTTTGCTTCTTCTTCCGCTGCTTTTGCTTCCTCTTCAGCCTTAGCCTTAGCTTCTTCCTCTGCTCTTGCAGCCTCTTCAGCTGCAGCTGCTAACTGAACCTGATAATCAGAATTCCACTGAATAATCGCTGCTGGAAGAGTCTCTGACATAAATGTAGAAAGGCTTTCATCTGATCCGACAGCCTTGTTGTATTCGTCAGTAACATCAGCTTCTTTATCTAAAAGATCCTGCTGGCGAGTAAATACAGCATATAAATCTGCTACTTCAGATTTCATCTCATAGATATTATTCTGCTGATTAAATGATCCGTATATATTATTGATGAATAATTTTCCATCTTTGTTTGTTTCAACATAGAAGAAATCCAATCCAGGAGCAGGTGTTTCAATATCCTTATACTTAAGATCAACTCTAACAGAAACAAGATATGAACCTGCATCAAGTCCATCCTTAATAAAAATCTGAGAATCCTTAAAGCTTTCAATATACTGGCTATAAAACTGAATATAGCTAATCTCTTCATCAGAAACTGGTGTTGCAACTTTTTGAAGTGCATCAGTATCGCCTGCAGCATATGCACTATAATAATCCTCGATAAGAGTGGTTAACTCTGTGTTAGTATTTTCTTTGAATTTCTTATAAACACCATTTGTAGATTTCTCTGGAGTGGCATTCTCACTTGTGCCCATGAATAAAACAAGAGCCATGCATAGGAAAATGCATCCCGCCATGAAATATCTCTTATGTAAAACTACGAAATCACCACAATTACCTGCTATATATTTAATCTTATCTAATATCTTCTGAAAATTCATTTAGTCCTCCGATGCTTGTTGTAGGCTTGATAACTGTAGACGGCCGGATTCGAACCGGCGGTCTTCGGAGTCGGAGTCCGATGCGTTATCCAGCTACGCTACGCCTACGTAATTTACCTGCCGATACATTGTATCACAAACTGCTGTTTTCATCAAATTAATGGGCTTAAAAATTTATTAAAACTTCAGTTGTTTAAAGCACTAAAATTATATATAATAGCAAACTATAAGTGTCTATTAAAAGTAATATGATAAGGAGGATGTAATGTTATGAATCCAATTGGTACCACTCGTTTATATTGCCTGCTTGGAAACCCTGTAGCTCATAGTGTTTCGCCAGCGATGCACAACGCTTCTTTTGACTTTTTAGGCTTAGACTCGTCATATATGGCCTACTGTGTTGAAAAAGATGATTTTGGCAAAGCTGTGGAAGGCCTCAAGGCTCTTGGTTGCGCGGGATTCAATCTTACTATGCCTTTCAAAACTGCTATCATACCTTATCTGGATGAAATAGATACTACGGCAAAATTATCAAATTCAGTCAACACCTGTATCTATGAAAACGGGAAACTAAAGGGTTACACAACTGACGGAATTGGCTTTTTGGAATCCATGAAAACAAATGGTATTTCATACGTAGGAACCACTATCACAATTCTAGGTGCTGGCGGAGCTGCTTCATCAATTATCACTCAAGCAGCAATGGATGGCGTTTCGAAAATTAATATTTTAAAAAGAAATAATGCTACATTCCAGCAAACTGTTGAATATGCAGATGCCATTACAAAAGCAACAAACTGCGATGTATTCGTTTATGATATTTCAGACTCTACAATTCTTGAATTTTGCATTCAGGAAAGTGATATACTTATTAATAGTACAAATGTAGGAATGGGGGAGGATGACTCTTCTCTTGTCCCACCAGAATTTTTCCATCCAAATCTTATTGTGTGCGATGTAATCTACCATCCTGAAGAGACCCGCCTCTTACGAGAAGCCCGGGAAGCAGGATGTAAAACAATGAACGGCAAATATATGCTTTTATATCAAGGTGCTGCCGCATTTAAAATTTGGACAGGATATGATATGCCCGTAGAAATAATTAAAGAAAAATATTTTGACAACAAAGAAGAATCGAGGGAAAACAATGAGCTTCACATACTTGAAGAAAATGCCTACACCAGAGGAACTCAAAGAGATGCTTCCTGTTCCTAATAAGGTTCAGGAAATCAAAAAACAGAGAGACCAAGAAATTACAGATATTATTACAGGTAAGGATGACAGATTTTTATGCATCATAGGTCCTTGTTCAGCCGATAATGAAGATGCAGTTTGCGAATATATAAACAAACTGGCACGAGTGGCTGAAGATATTAAAGATAAAGTTTTAGTGGTGCCTAGAATATACACCAACAAACCTCGCACAACTGGTAGCGGCTATAAAGGAATTGCATCGCAGCCGGATCCAAATGAAGCTCCTGATATGCTTGCAGGTCTCATTGCAATGAGGAAGATGCACATCCGTGCAATGACAGAATCCGAGCTTACTCCTGCCGACGAAATGCTCTACCCTGAAAACTGGGGATATGTGGATGATCTTCTATCTTATGTTGCTATCGGTGCTCGCTCAGTCGAAGATCAACATCATAGACTTACGGTTTCAGGATTTGATGTTGCATCTGGAATGAAGAATCCTACTTCAGGAGATTTTTCAGTTATGCTTAATTCAGTTTATGCAGCTCAACATCCACATCACTTCACTTTCTCAGGTTACGAAGTGACAACAACCGGCAATCCACTGGCTCACACTATTCTTCGCGGAGCTGTTTCTAAACATGGTAACAGTACCCAAAATTATCACTACGAAGACCTCATTCGACTGCATAATATGTATGAGGAAATGGATCTTGTTAATCCAGCCTGCGTTATAGATGCAAATCATTCTAATTCAAACAAGCAATTTAAGGAGCAGATTCGTATTGTAAAAGAGGTAATGCACAATCGAAATCATTCATGTGATATCAAAAAACTTGTTAAGGGCGTTATGATTGAATCTTATCTTGTGGAGGGCTGCCAGCCAATCTCTGAAAACCAAACCTACGGTCAATCTATCACCGACCCATGCTTAGGTTGGGAAGATACACGCCATCTCCTTTACACTATCGCTGAAAGAAATTAATTACTGTATATAAAAATTCCCCTCGCAAAATAATACGAGGGGATAACTATTTTATTATGCAATTTTAAAGAATTTCATTTCTTCATTTAACTGCTCAGCAATACCCTTAAGATGTAAAGCTGATTCTGCAAGTGTTGCAACAGTAGCTGAAAGTTCTTCTACTGATGCTCCTGTTGTCTCTGAAGAAGCTGCATTTTCTTCTGAAATAGCAGAAAGTGATGACATAGCATTAGCTACAACTGTGTTAGAAGATACACATGTATTAGCCTCGCCAGAAATCTTTGTTACACTCTCAACTGTCACATCGATATCCTGAAGCATTCCCAGAACTGTATCAAGTGCCTCGCCTAATGCCTTCTGCTGCTCTATATTTCCGTTCATAACATGGCTAGCTGCATTAACTGCCTGCTCAGCCTCAGCTAAAAGCTCATCCATTAATACTCTAATTTCCTGAGCAAGGCTTTCTGAATCATCAGCAAGCTTTCTAATCTCCTCAGCAACAACCGCAAAGCCCTTACCAGCCTCACCAGCACGTGCTGCCTCAATTGAAGCATTAAGAGAAAGAAGATTTGTCTGAGCTGCGATGCCAGAAATACCTTCAACTCTTTCATTAATATTTGAAACTGCATCCTGTGTTGAAGAAATCTTCTGAGCAATTTCTTCAATCTTAAGTGTCATATCACTACTTGTATTCTGAAGAACTGCAAGTGAAGAGCTAGATGCCTCTGAAGCATTCTTCATTCTATCTGCAAGTGTAGACATTTCAACAGTTGAATCCTGAACATTTCCAACAGCATCTGTAATCTTATTTGTACTCTGTGCTGCAGACTGAATTTCCTCAGCCTGCTGTACAGCACCGCTTGCAATCTGCTGAACTGCAACTGCAACGCTTTCTGCTGTAGCATTAATCTGATCTGCCATCATAGATAACTCTTCTGATGACTCACCAACATTGCTTGAAGAATCCATAATGCTTGCAACAATTCGTGAAAGCTTCTCAATTACTGTATTAGTATAATTTACAATGTGACCAAAT
>JAFYYE010000127.1 GCA_017557715.1 Pseudobutyrivibrio sp. | reverse complement strand
GTTTATCTATCAGATGCATGTTAATCCTTACGAGAAGGGCAATATCTTCAATCGAGATCCACTTCGTCCTAGAAAGCTTTTGCTTCATAAATCAGAGATTAACAGGCTTCTTAGCAAGATTAAAGAAAGCGGATATACAATTGTTCCATTAGAGGTTTATTTAAATAATGGGTTAGTCAAGGTAAAGATTGCTTTAGCCAAATGTAAAAAGCTTTATGATAAGCGTGCTGATATCCAGAAGAAGGATATGAAGCGAGAAGCTGAAAGAGACTTTAAGATAAGGAACTTAGGATAATGAAAATTGTACTTGCGTCAGGATCACCTAGAAGAAAAGAATTGCTTGCACAGGCAGGAATAGAGTTTGTTGTGGACCCTGCTGATATAGAAGAAGTTACAGCGGAGACATTTCCAGCAAAGGTTGTTGAGGATTTAAGCCTTCAGAAGGCTCTTGCTGTAGCTGAAAAGCACAAGGGTGAGACAGTCCTTGCAGCAGATACCGTTGTAGCATTTGATGATAAAATCCTTGGCAAGCCAAAGGATGAAGAAGATGCATTCAGAATGCTTACTGAGCTTTCTGGAAGAGCTCATCAGGTTTATACAGGCGTTACCATTGTAAATGAAAATGGAGATGTTAAAACATTTTCTGAATGTACAGAAGTAACAATGTATGAAAACTCACCTGAAGCTATTAGAAATTATATTGCATCACAAGAGCCTATGGATAAGGCTGGAGCTTATGGTATTCAGGGATTAGGAGCTGTTTTGGTTAAGGGTATTGAAGGTGATTACAATAATGTTGTTGGATTGCCTCTTGCTAAAGTATATCGTGTACTATATAATTTGTAGTGCACGTTAGATTGCGGGCTAGTCATGGTTTCGACAGGGGTCATGCAGCGGAAGAAGCGAGTCCCACGGCGATGGGTTAAATGGCCAAACTTAAAATTAAACGCTAACGATAATTTAGCATACGCTGCCTAGTTGCGGCAGTCTGACCTAGGGCACCTACACCTTAGGACCCAGACTTCGACTCTGTAGGAAACGACGTTATCAAAGCTTTGCGATGGCGGGCGTATCATGAAGCTACTAAAGCATAAATCCTGTTTGTGGGAGTTATGTGGAGGGAATGTAAAAATACAAACTACACTCGTAGAAGGGCCGGGAATTGGCTTTTGGACATGGGTTCGACTCCCATCTAGTCCACTATTTCAATCCAATTGGAGCGATAATGCTTCAGTTGGATTTTTTTATTGGACAATAGTCACGAAATGTTTGTTCTGAATTGTTTAAAGGGCAATTCAATGATAAACTTTTTGTAACGGTATTGGGGAGATGGAGTAATTGTTATGAGTAATAATTTCAGAAATAAAAATATGTCTCACGAGGAGCGTATTGCCTATCGTAGGCGTAAAAAGCTTATTCGTAGGATTCAGGTATATTCAGAAATGGCTCTGATAACTATAGCCATAGTTGTTGTGGGCTGTCTTATTGTTTCCCATATTAAAGGCAAAGATGATACAGCTTTAAAGGTTGCTGCAGAAGAGAATACTGTGATTGAAGCGAAAGCTGAGGAAGAGCAATCTAAAGGTTTAAAGGTTTCTGCCAAGGTTGAAGAGGCTCCAGCGGAGGAAGATGTAATTCCAGAAGAAGAAACTCCAAAGGCGGGACAATATTCAGCTAAAGAGACAGATAACACAGTTTCTATTGGTGGAGATATCGTCAGTGAATATGGCATTTTGATTAATAATTCTACAAAAGAGATAGTAGCCTCTAGAAATGCAAAAGAAAGAATTGTTCCTGCATCAATGACAAAGGTCATGACGGTTTTGGTGGCTGCTAAAAACATTAAGCCAGAACAGCTTGATGAAAAGGTTACCATGAGCCATGAGGCCATTGATTATTCTTATGCAGGTGGCGGTTCCACATCAGGATTTGTTGAGGATGAAGTTGTTACAGTTAAGGATTTATTCTACGGTACAATACTTCCATCTGGTGGTGACGCTGCAGCACAGCTTGCAATGTATGTGGCAGGAGATATTGATAGTTTTGTAAAGATGATGAATGAAGAGTGTGCAGCTCTTGGAATCAGTGACACCACACACTTTACAAATCCTGTAGGCTTCCACAATAAGGAGCATTACAGTACCACATATGATATTGCTATTATCATGATGGCTGCTCTTGATAATGACATCTGCAAAGATGTTGTCACTACAAAGGTATACAATTCTACAGCCACAAATGTGAATCCTGAAGGTATTACCATTTCTAACTGGTTTTTAAGAAGAATTGAAGATAAGGATATTGGTGGCGAAATTGAGGGCGCCAAGACTGGATATGTAGATGAATCTGGCAGCTGCGCAGTTAGTTCCATGATAGCAGAAAGCGGCACAGAATACATTTGCTGTACCGCCCATTCAAGCTCCTCATGGAGATGTATTTATGATCATGTAGATATCTACAAAAATTATGCTAAATAAAGAAGATCAGAGAAATTATTAATATATTTCACAGGCTTGAAAACCTCTAAGTCTTCCATATCACGGAAGCCGTAGGTACAAAGTATATAGTCAAGACCTGCATTTTCAGCAGTAGTGGCATCTACTTCGGAATCGCCTACATAAAGTACTTTTGATTTATCAGTTACACCAAGCTTTTTTAATGCGATTTCGATTGGTTCTGGATCTGGTTTTCTTTTGTGAATTCCATCATCACCAACTACGATAGTGATGTGTGGAGCAAAGAAATCTTCTATAAGAGAATCACTGGCTGTCTGACCTTTATTGGTTACGATAGCCATTTTTATTCCTTTTGCTGCAAGCTTTTCTGTAGTTTCGATGACACCATCGTATGGCTTTGTCTTTATAAGGTTGTGACAGTTGTAATATTCAATGAATTCCTTAAGGAACTCTTCGAAGTTTTCATAATCAGCTCCTTCAGGAAGAGCACGTTCCACCAGCTTTCTAAGGCCATTGCCTACGAATCTGCGCACGTTATCTATAGAATGGGTTGGAAATCCGTACTTATCAAGCATGTAATTGATGCTGTCAGTTAAGTCCTCAAGTGTGTACAAAAGTGTGCCGTCTAAATCGAATAAAATAGTATCGTATGTCATGAAATGTCTCCTGTATAAGTATTATGTGTTCAAGTCATTGTTATAGTTCATAATATGGGATTTGTAAAGCATACAATTAAATCATTATAAATAATAATTAATTTATTTGAATTCCTTAGTAGCCTTTGTTATCATTCTATCTATACTTACCAAAAAATGACTAGAAGGAGAGACGTAATGGAAATTGTAATTCGTGATGCTAATGTTGATGATGCTGCAGCAATCCATGATATTTATGGCTACTATGCAGAAAACACTTCTGTGACTTTCACAGAAAAGAATCCACCTGTTGAAACTTACAGGCAGAGTATTATTAATACACAAAAAGCTTATCCTTACATTGTTGCATGTGATAAGGATGGTAAGGTTCTTGGAATGGCATATGGTGGTCAGGTTAGATCACACGATGCATATAAGTTCTCAGTAGAGACTACCATTTATGTTTCTAACGATGCACCAAAGCGTCAGGGTATTGGAAGTATGCTTTACAAGGCTTTGGAAGAAAGACTTTCAGCAATGGGATATAAGTTCATGTACGGAGTTATCACTGATGAAAATGAACCTAGCATAGCACTTCATAAGGCACTTGGTTTTGAGAAGGTTGGTCACTTTGAAAATATAGGCTACAAATTTGGACAGTGGAAGGGGATAGTGTGGTATCGCAAGCAGATTGGTTCGCTTGATGATATGACTCTTAGAGTATAATTATGAAAAAAGCTTTTAGATATATTATCATTTCAATACTTTCAATAATACTTACCTTGGTTGTAGTATGTGTTCTATTTGTTGCTATAGATACTAAAAGCAGCGTTGATGTTGAGGTTGAGGAAGGGCAGATTTATTCCAGCGAGGAAGTAGAAGCTTTAGTTGATGAAGCAAAAGAGGAAGGGCGAGTTTCAGTTTTAGATTCTCTTAGAGAGTCTCTTGAAAACGGAAATACGATAATTTCTGTTTTGAAATCTTTCTATCCTGAGTACATTGTTGTAGCGGCTAATCAAAAATACAACTTTGTTCCTATCAATGAGGAGCTCACAAAGAGTGCTTTTAATATTGATAATCTTGTTGAGGATGAAGAGACTGGACGATACAGCTATGTAGAAGACGGCAATGTTACTTCTAAATTTGGTATTGATGTTTCTTCTCATCAGGGAGATATTGACTGGCAGGCTGTTGCAGATGACGGCGTTGAGTTTGCGTTTATTCGTGCCGTTTATCGTGGCTATGGCACAGGAAAGCTTGTTGTTGATGAAAATTGTATCAAGAATATTGAAGGCGCACAGGCTGCAGGAATAGATGTTGGTGTTTATGTTTTCTCACAGGCTATTTCAGAGGATGAAGTCCTTGAAGAGGCATCTACAGTTCTTAATCTCTTAGATGGTTATGAGCTACAATTACCAGTGGTATTTGACGTTGAAAAGGTTGCAGATAGCGAAGCGCGTACAAATGCACTTTCTGTCGAAGATAGAACACAGCTTACAAAAGCATTCTTACAGAAAATCGAAGAAGCTGGATATAAAGGCATGATTTACCACAACACAGAGATGGGAGCCATGCTTCTTGATTTAACACAGCTTACAGAGTATCCAAAGTGGTTTGCAGGATACAATAAAGAATTCTACTGGCCTTATGAATATCAGCTTTGGCAGTATTCAGAAAGTGGTTCGGTAAAAGGTATAAAGGGCAACGTGGATTTAGATCTTTGGTTGCAGTAATATGATGTTTGAGGAGGATACTGAAAAATGCAGTTTGAAACATTACAAAAGGATATGGTTGCAGCAATGAAAGCAAGAGATAAGGCAAGAAAGGATGCTATTTCTTCACTTGTATCTGATGTCAAGAAGGCTGCTATTGATGCTGGAACCAGAGATAACATTGCGGATGATTTGGTAGATCAGGTTATTCTCAAGTCTTTAAAGACAGCCAAGGAACAGCTTGATACATGTCCAGCTGAGAGAACAGATTTAAAGGAAGAGTATCAGTTTAGATATGATGTTATTAAGGAATATGCGCCTACAATGATGAGCGAGGATGAAATTCGCACATTCCTTCAGGAAAAATTCGCTGAAGTAATAGCATCAAAGAATAAGGGTGCTATCATGAAAGAAGTCATGCCGGCTTTAAAGGGAAAGGCTGATGGAAAAGCAATCAATATGATTGTTGCTGAACTTTGTAAATAATTATTTGGAAGGACTTGCATATGATGCAGGTCCTTTTTTGCAGCAAATATAATACTTAGGACAATAATAATTGCACACATTATAAATTGTGTAATATGGCCCAGTTCTTACAAGCAGATACTATATATTGAAGCCATGTTAGCGGGATAAGTAATTTGTTGTCCCCTTAAAATTTAATAATACTGACGCTTTTAAAGTGGGCAGACATGCGATAGCATCATATCCAATAAAAGAAAGGGGTATGATGCTATGTTTAGTTTTAGTGATTTTAAAAAGATTGATATGCATTCGCACATCGGAACCTGGGGAAATCCATTTAATTTCAGTGGTGACATAAATCTAGTTCTGAATTTAATGGATAAATTTAACATTGAAAAGACAGTGCTTTGTCCATCTGATTCAACGAAAAATAGTGAAATGCTTGCTGCTTATGAATCGGCTCCAGATAAGATTATTCCGGTGGCCTGGGTCGACTGTTCTAAAGAACAGGTGGCATATGATGAGCTAGAGAGTTTAATACGTGATAAAGGTTGTATGGGTGCGAAAATACAGTCACTCTTTGATGGGTATGCTGCGGATTCACCTGTTGTAGATCCTGTAGCAGAGATTTGTGAAAAATATAATGTGCCATTTTTCGTTCATTCTGGCCACGAACCATTTTCTTTGCCTTGGCAAATTGGACTTTTAGCTGAACGCCATCCAAAGTGTAAATTTGTAATGCTGCACATGGGACATGGACATGGAATATACGTTGAAGCGGCACAGACTATAGCAAAGCGATATAAGAACATTTGGCTTGAGACTTCTGGTACTTCTATGAGTGCGCAAATATATAACGCATATACGAATGTGGGAAACGACAGAGTAATGTTTGGACTTGATACACCTTTTCACGCACCAGAGGTTGAAATACAAAAGATTCTTTCATGTCCTTTGGGCGAGAAGGATTATGAAAATATCTTTTACAATAATGCAAAAAACTTTTGGGGGAGTTTATTAGACGAGGAGGCATAGAATGAATACAAAGAATATGATTTCAACAAAAGAGGTTACGATTGAAGGTATGATGATTGCTTTAGTTTTCTTGGGGACTTTTTATTTCAAAATCCCCACACTGTTTGGATATACTCATTTAGGTGATTGCATGATTATATTAGCTGTTTGTTTGTTGGGAACTAAAAAAGGGGCACTTGCAGGAGCTTTAGGTGCAGGATTGTCGGATTTACTGGGTGGTTATACAGCTTGGGTTTTACCTACTATGGCAATAAAAGCAGCTTGGGCAATTATTATGGGAGTTGTAGCCTTCAAGCTGCTCAAGAATTCAAAATATAACTTGTTAATAGGAGCTGTTTTAGGCGGTTTCTTCCATGTGCTATTGTATACAATGGTAAAAATACCTTTATTTGGATATGCATATGCTTTATCCACTCTATTAACTTTATCTATTCAAACTGTAACTGGAATTGTTTTGGGATGCTTACTATATAGATTGATTAAGGGAAAGCTGCAACACATTCTTGTAAAGCTGTAACTGTGCATCCATTTGTCTTTGGGCTTCCATTTAATAGAATTACTTTTGCCATATTTTTCTCTTTATTCTACTTCAAAAGAAGCTTAGCAAGCTTATCATTATCTTCTGGGTTCATGAAACAGAAGCGGATGTAATTCTCTCCCAAATATGGGAAAGTAGAACAGTCGCGAATCATGAGCCCGTTTTTTATACATTTGTCGAAGAGGTCTTGGCTTGTTATGCCGCCTTCTAAAATTCGAAGAAGCATAAAGTTCCCGTGTGGCCAATAGGCCTTGAAGCGCTCACTTTTATCAAAAATATCGTATAAACGATTTCTTTCTGAAGCGATTAGATTGCGAGTCTTTTCGATGTATTCCTTATCGGAGAACATTAACTTTCCAGCTACAACAGCAATTGAATTAATTGTCCATGGATCTTTACGCTGATTGATTGTCTGCATTAAATCTGTGTTTGAACATATTGCATAACCAAGACGTAGACCAGGGGCAGCAAATAATTTTGAAGTGCCGCGAAGGATAGCAATGTTTGAATATGTGCGAGTAAGAGTTACTGAAGAAACTTCATTAATGTTTTCAGCAAACTCTACATATGTCTCATCAACCATTGCAAAAATATCGCATTCCTTGCAGGCATCAAGAATCTTTCGCATATCGTGATTATTGATAGCAGTTCCTGTAGGATTGTTTGGATTACATATTACAAGCATATCAATATCTTCTGTAAGCTTGCTGATGAAATGATCCACATCTAAAACGAAATCATTTTCTTCGCGAAGAGGATAGTAGATGCTTTTTCCACCGCCAAGAGCGATTTCTCTTTCGTATTCTGAATATGTAGGTCCAAGAATCAAAGCTTTTGAAGGCTTTTCAATCTGGATGAAAAGAGATATAAGCTCTGTGGAACCATTTCCAACAATGATGTTTTCTGTTTCTGTATTGCAGTACTGCGCGATGCATTTTCTCAGTTCTACATAATCTCTGTCTGGATATGTGGTGATGCAGTCAATATTTGCTGCAATTCCGTCTTTTAATTTTGGAGAAATACCAAGGGGATTAACATTTGCAGAAAAGCTAATGATATCCTCTTTTTTTATACCGTAAATTTGCTCTATTTTTTCTAAATCACTTCCGTGAAAATGATCTTTATGTTTAATCATTTGATGCCTCCTTGAAGGTTCGATTTTTCTTGCTTTATATAATAACACTCGTATATTATTTTATCCATATTTTTGTTGGTCAAGTCGTTTGAAAACACTATATGTTGTGCTATACTAATAAATAATATGCTTGGGTTAGTATTACCTGCATGAAAAGAGGAGAATGTTTTGAGAAAAAGAATCTATCGTATTTCCGAAGATAAATTCGACGACTTAAAACCAAATATTGAGTTTGAAAAAAAGCAGATTGAAGAGCGCTGCTTTATTAATGATGCCTTTTCAGGAAGTTTTTTCTTTAAAAGCACTAATGATGTTAAGTCTCGCGGTGTTGTTTACTGCGATAATCCATATGTTAAAATTTCAAATCCTTGGTTTGATGGGATTAATAATAGAATCGATTATTTCATAGATGATTATAATTACAAAGTTTCTGAATCTATCACTGGAAATTTCATTATTGTTTCAGTTGGCTTGGAAAAGAAGCTTCCATTTACAATTTCATATGTAAAACGTCCTTTGGTTGCATCTACTGGAGAGATTAATTCACTTCAGGAGTATGCCGAGTTTGCACAAGGTCATTTTGCGGAAGCAGTTTCTCTTTTTTATTCCGATAGATTTGCAGATTTTATTGCTGATTTAGATAAGCGCACTAAGCTTTTATATAGGGGCTTTAAGGCAGCACCTATTGCAGCTGTTAATGTAGATGAGTTTCTCGTTGCTACAGGCCTTAAGGCCAAAATGACTTTCGACCTTGAAGAAAGACATGATGCATATTACGAAGTAAATGAAAATGTCAGAGGTGAAATAGAAATTAGTCGTTCTACATGGGGCTTCATTGATATTTCGGTTACTTGCGATGCTGATTTTGTTTCTGTTGAAAAGGACCATATTACTGGTGATTTTTTCTTAGGTTCTATTTTCAACATGAACTATTATATTCACAAAGATAAAATGCATGCAGGTATCAATTACGCCAAGATATCTTTTGATTATAGGGAAATTCATAAAGAAATTACTATTCTTGCTACAGCAGATAAAGAAGGCGTATCTCTTGAATCTGAGGAATTTGTTCAAAACAAAAAGCTTTTAAGAGCATTTCGTCTTTACGAAGATTTTAGACTTCGTCGAGTTTCTACAGCTCAGTGGTGTCAGGATTCTCTTGAAATTGTAAACAGCCTTCCGGATGAGTTGCTTAATAACAACTTCATTTTATTAGTTAAGGCATTTCTTTATGTTACCAATAATCAAAAGCAGGAAGCTTTATGGATTATTCAGGATTTAAAAAGAAGTATCGAAGATAAAGGAAGCAGAGAGTGGGCATTCCTTTTATATATATGTACGCTTATTGAACGAGAGGAAGATTATGTTGATCGTCTCACTGAAAATATCGAAAGTATTTTCAAAGAGCATAGAGATGATGTGCATATTTCCTGGTTCTTATTATTCCTTCGAAAGGAATATATAAAAAATCCTACTGCGAAGTTAAGAGACGTTGCTAAATGGGTTGATGCTGGATGGGACACACCTCTTTTATATATAGAGGCTTACTATATTTTCTTGCAGGATCCATATCTTATTTCATCATTTGATGAGCTTACAATTAAAGTTTTAAATTGGGCGAAGAAGAAAAAGGCAATCACAAAAGATATGGCCATTCAGATGGTGCACATTCTTGAGACCGAAAGAAATTACAATCCTAAGGTTTTGCCTATCCTGGAAGAATGCTATGAAATTTATCCTGATATGCAGCTTCTTCTTGCAGTGGTTACCTATTTATTGAAGGCACCATACGTAGAAGAGAGTTTTTTAAATTGGTTTAGGATGGCTATCGAGGCAAATCTTCATATATCAGGTATTTTTGAAGCCTATATGGAGGCATTGCCAGCTTATTCAGTAGATAAACTTCCTCAGCTGGTTACAATGTTTTTCAAATACAACAGCAATTTATCATACGATAAAAAGGCTCTTTTATATGCAAATATTATTCTTCATAAGGATGAGGATTATGATACTTACGAGCATTATGAAAAGGCCATCGAAACCTTTGCTCTTGAG
>JAFYYE010000126.1 GCA_017557715.1 Pseudobutyrivibrio sp. | reverse complement strand
ATGATTAAGTACTTCGTTCAGAAGGCAATGGGAAAGAAGAGCTATCGTAAGCCTCGTATTGCAGTTTGCGTTCCTTCTGGAGCTACAGAAGTAGAGAAGCGTGCCGTAGAGGATGCTGCATTTGCAGCAGGCGCTCGTGAGGTTTCTATCATCGAGGAGCCTATCGCAGCAGCTATCGGTGCTGGTATCGATATTTCTCTTCCAATGGGCAACATGATTGTAGATATCGGTGGTGGTACAGCAGATATCGCTGTTATCTCACTTGGTAGCTCAGTTGTCAGCACATCTATTAAGGTTGCTGGTGACGATTTCGACGAGGCTATCGTTCGTTACATGAGAAAAAAGCACAACCTTCTTATTGGTGAGCGTACAGCCGAGGATATTAAGATTAAGATTGGTCGTTGCTTCCCACTTGGCGAGGCAGAGACTATGGATGTTAGAGGAAGAAACCTTGTTTCAGGTCTTCCAAAGACTATTACAGTTTCTTCAGAGGAGACAGAGGAAGCTCTTAAAGAAGCTACAATGCAGATCGTTGAAGCTATTCACTCTGTTCTTGAAAGAACTCCACCAGAGCTTGCAGCTGACGTTGCCGACAGAGGTATCGTTCTTACAGGTGGTGGTGCCCTTCTTCGTGGTCTTGAAGAGCTTATCGAGGACCGCACAGGAATCAATACAATGACTGCTGACGAGGCTATGACTTGCGTAGCTATCGGAACAGGCCGTTATGTTGAGCTTCTTGCAGATTCATAAAATAGAATAAAGTAAAGATTTTACGACCCCAATTGTTATTTTTTTTAACAGTTGGGGTTATTTTTATTTTAAACTCTCCGATAACCTAGATGTAGAATATTGTAAACCTTGTAATTGACGGGGGGCTCACATGGTAAAAGGACTCTACACAGCCTACACTGGCATGGTCAACGAACAGAAGAGAATGGATGTTATGACCAACAACCTGGCAAATTCAGCAACCACAGGCTACAAGAAGGAAGCACTGATTGCTCAGGCCTTTGATGAGAGACTTGCAATTAAAATCAAGGATACTTCTCATTGGCATAATGCACCTGAAGGAATAGGATATATTTCTCTGGGCGCAAAGGTAGGCGAGACTTATACAAATTGGGACCAGGGTGCATTTCAGATTACTGATAAGGATTCTGATGTAGCACTGGCAGGCAAAGGGTTCTTTGCAATAGCCTTTACAAACAAAGCGGGCGAAACCTCTATTAAATACACACGTGATGGTGCATTTACCATTGATAGCGAAGGTTTTTTTAGAACCTCTGATGGTGATTATGTACTTAATCAGGATGGCGCAACAAATTCTCAGTATGGAGAAGAGTATTACGTACAGATAGATCCTAATCTCAAATTCGCAATAGCTCCAGATGGAACAATTTCTCAAAATAATGAGGAAGTTGCAACACTTGGAGTTGTGGATATTGAAAACTACGATTACATAAATAAATATGGCGAGAACCTTTACGATTTAATTGATGGCGGCACTATAGTTGAAAGCGAGGCAGTGGTGCAGCAGGGAATGCTGGAAGCCTCAAATGTAAATGTAGTTGATGAAATGGTTAGTATGATTACAATCGCTAGAGCTTACGAGGCTGGACAGAAAATGATTCAGGCGGAAGACTCTACGCTTGAGAAGACAGTTAATCAGATAGGCAACGTTTAGGAGGTAGCTAGATGGTAAGATCTCTTTGGTCAGGCGCTTCAGGAATGAAGGGTCAGCAGATTGCGGTAGATACAATTGCAAATAACTTGGCAAATGTAAATACCACAGGATACAAGGCTCAGTCAGCGCAGTTCAAGACATTGCTTTATCAGACACTTGAGACAGCAAGTACAAATGCTCAGGGCGAGACAAAGCCAACAAGCGCACAGGTCGGCCTTGGTACAAGAGTAGCATCTCTTAATGCTAATTTCACACAGGGTGCACAGCTTGCAAATGACAGCAAGACAGCAATGTGTGTTATCGGTGAAGGCTTCTTCGCAGTTCAGGATGGCGAGGAAACACACTATACAAGAAATGGGAACTTTACATGGGCCATTGATGCTAATGGTGACAAGGTGCTTACTACTGCAGAAGGCTATAAGGTACTTGACCAGAACGGAAATCCCATTACTCTTCCTCGTACAGCTGGTGAGCTTGGATTTGGTGTAAATATTGATGATGGCTCAGTATCATATAAGGATGCAGCAGGAAATATTATCCAGACAGGTCAGTCTATTGCAATCTTCCAATTCACAAACAGAGTTGGTTTAAATAAGATTGGTGAGAATTTATTTGATGAGTCGGCAGCATCTGGTGAACCAATTTCTGAGTGGAATACACAGGGAGTTATTCGAAGCCAGATTGCACAGGGCTACCTGGAAGGCTCAAATGTAAATGTAGCTGATGAAATGGTAAATCTTATCGTTGCTCAGCGTGCATACGAAATGAACTCAAAGGCAATCACTACTTCAGATACCATGCTGGAGCAGGCGAACAACCTTAAGAGATAAATGTAGTTAGTGGAAAATGGTTCTTTTTTAACACAGGGGGATAAGAAAATGGATGTATCAGGAATGAACACGTATATGCAAACTCAATACGCGACAAAGAGCAGAGCAGCTGCCGCAGAGGCAACCTCAAAATCAATTAGTGGTATTTCAAAGGAATCTTCCAGAGAAGAAATCACCAAGGCAGTGAAGGATTTTGAGACCTACATGATGGAAAAGGTCATCAAGGAGATGAAGGAAACCATCACCATGGAGGAAAAGGAAAACGACTCCATGAGCATGTACAAAGACCTTTATCTTGACCAGGCAATCACTCAGATTGCATCTGAGCTTGTTGATCAGGTTGGGGAAGGAATTACTGATGATTTCGTAGACCAAATTATGAGGAACTACGGAATTACAGGAACATCAAATCAGGCACAGGCTCAGGAAGGCCTTGACGATTCGACAGTATCTGAAGATATTGCCCAGCAGATGGGTTCTACAGTGACTGGCGTTCAAACCTAAAAAATATTTATAGTGAGCTTCTCAGTTATGGGAAGCTCATTATTTTTGTGCTATCATATATCCCATGGAAGAAATAACAGGATACGTAGAAAATATAATATATAGAAATGCTGATAATGGTTATACTGTGCTTGATTTCGTGGTAGATGAGTTTTTAATTACCTGCACAGGTGTATTCCCAGCAGTAGGTGAGGGTGAGAACCTTTTGCTGAGGGGAGATTACGTAGATCATCCTACCTATGGAAAGCAGTTTAAGGCCACAAGCTATGAGGCAGTGGCACCTACGGATGTGGCATCAATGGAAAGATATCTGGGCTCAGGCGCCATCAGGGGAATTGGTCCAAAGCTGGCAGCGAGAATCATTAAAAAATTTGATGATGATACTTTTAGAATTATCGAGGAAGAGCCAGAGCGTCTTGCAGAGGTAAAGGGAATTTCATTGAATAAGGCGATGGAAATCTCCGACCAGATTGTGGGCGCCAAGGATATCAGAAATGCAATGATTTTCCTTGATAAATACGGACTTCATGGTAATAAGGCTATCAAGATTTATAACCGATTTGGTAATGAGATTTACAACATTATTCAGAGCAATCCTTATAAGCTTGCGGATGAAGTGTCGGGAATTGGATTTAAGACAGCTGATGAAATCGCAAGTCAGGTTGGTATTAAGGTTGATTCGGAATTTAGAATCAAGGGCGGAATTATGTATGTCCTCACACAGGGAGCAAGCTTTGGTCACACCTACCTTCCAGAGGATACTCTGACAGACATGTCCGTGGATTTGCTTAAGGTAGACGCGGATTCCATTTCTGCTCAGATTATGAATCTGGCAATGGATAAGAAGCTTATTATAAAGAAGGATGCAGAGGGAAACAGACAAATCTATTCCAGGGCATTTTATCGCATGGAGGAATCAATTGCGGGAATGCTTAAGGAATTGAATGTGACCTATAAAGTAGATAAAGAGGATTTGGAAAAGGTCATCCGTCGCATCGAAAAAGAGGGAGAATTCACTCTCGATGATTTGCAGAAGGAAGCAGTAATTACAGCAGTTGAGCGTGGTCTATTTGTGCTTACTGGTGGACCTGGTACGGGAAAGACTACCACTATCACCACCATGATTCACATCTTCGAAGAAGAGGGATACAACATTTTCCTTGGTGCGCCAACAGGTCGTGCAGCAAAGCGAATGAGTGAGGCCACAGGCTACGAGGCCAGAACAATTCACCGTATGCTTGAGGTGGCAGGTAGAATGAGTGACGACGATGACGATGTCACAAGCTTTGCCAAGTTCGAAAGAAATGAAGACAATCCACTAGAATGTGATGTCATTATTATTGACGAGATGTCCATGGTGGATGTGAGTCTTATGTACGCGTTGCTTAAAGCAATTTCTCCAGGCACACGATTGATTTTGGTAGGTGATGAGCATCAGCTCCCAAGTGTTGGTCCGGGAAATGTTTTGAAGGACATTTTAGCTTCAGAAAAATTTTCTTCTGTTACTTTGGAAAAGATTTTCCGTCAGGCTCAGGAAAGTGATATTGTCGTGAATGCTCACAAGATTCATCAGGGTGAGCATGTGGTCTTGGATAATAAATCAAAGGATTTCTTTTTCTTAAAGAGGGATGAGGCAGATACAATTATCAATGTCATGCTCACTCTTGTGAGAGATAAGATGCCAAAGTATGTAGATGCGGGCATCAGTGAAATTCAGGTATTGACCCCAACAAGAAAGGGTCTTATTGGAGTGGAGCGTCTTAATACTATTCTTCAGAGGTTCCTTAATCCGGAGGCTCCTGGCAAGAATGAGTGGAAGGGCGACACCCGTCTTTTCCGCGAAGGTGATAAGGTTATGCAGATTAAGAATAACTATCAGCTGGAATGGGAGGTAACTGGAAACTACAACATCACTCTTGAAAAGGGAGTCGGTGTATTTAACGGTGATGTAGGAATTATTAAGGATATTAATGATTGGGCGAAGACCGTCACAGTAGAGTTTGAAGAAGGCAGAAAAGTGGTATATCCTTTTGCTAATTTGGATGAGCTGGAGCTTGCTTATGCTATAACTATTCATAAATCTCAGGGCTCTGAGTATCCAGCGGTAGTTATGCCGATTATGGACGGCCCTAAGATGCTTATGAATAGAAATATTCTTTATACAGCAATCACCAGAGCAAAAAAATGCGTCACCATGGTAGGCGACGCAAATGTATTTTATTCTATGATTGATAATGTTTCTCAGGCTAAACGCTATTCTGGTTTAAAAGAGAGAATAGCAGAAGTCTTTAGAGAATCGATCTAACATAAACATCACTATAGGCGCTATCAGCAAGATTTATGATTTCGCCACTATCTAGTTGAACTACAGGTCGTGAAAGGATGGACTTATTAATGTACACCACGCGGCCTGTTTTTGCGTCATTGAGCATTACGCGGCTGTTGTTGTAAGTGTTAGCGATTCTTTCAAGGAAGGTAAGAATAAATTTTGTCTTATATTTTTGTAGACCTTCTTTCTCAAATTCATGGATAACCTGGAAAGAACAGAGCGGATCCCTGTGAGCTCTTGCTGAGGTCATAGCATCAAATACATCAGCAATTGCCACTATACAGGCAAAGTCATCGATTTCATCCTCTTCCAGACCTCTTGGATAACCAGTGCCGTCACAGCGTTCGTGATGCTGCAGGGCAGCATATAGAATTCTAGGATCAAAGCCTTTTCCGTTAAGAATTTTTTTACCGTGAGTGGTATGAGTTTTCATAATAGCAAACTCTTCATCTGTATATTTTCCTGGCTTGTTTAAAATCTCTTTTGGTATTTGTGTCTTGCCTATGTCATGAAGAAGGCCAGCTAGAGTAAGTGTGTTGAGATCCTCAAGCGGAAGCTTTAGCCACTTACCGATTGCTCTTGAAATTAATCCTACATTTAACGAATGTGAATACAGCGGATCTTCTACATTTCGCATATTGCTAAGCATATTTAATAATTCAATTGTAGTTTTAGATTTGAACAGAGACTCGCAATTTTTAAGCATTTCTTCAGTGCATGAAGAATTGGCACCAGCAAGAATGTCATCAAAGTTCTTTTGAAGGAATGCAATATTAATAGCATAATCTGACTGGAATTTTTGAAATGAAGATGAAGCCTTTAATCTCTGTGTATAAGGAATCTGTTGGCTTACTTTTTCTTGTTCTTCCTGTGCTGCTTTAGCTTCTTTCTTTTTCTCAGAAAGAGTTTTTTTAGGTTCGTCCTTTACTTCTTTTGGCTTTTCTTCAACAGGAGACTCCTTTACAGGGGTTTCTTCCTCCACATCTTCCACAGTTGCGGACTCAATCTTATAGAAGGTAAGTTTAGCTATCATTTGTGGTGTGAGTTTTTCGCCAGCTTTAATGATAGTTTGCCCGCGTTTTGTAACAACTGGTTCTGCTACAATCATATTAGGTTCAAGGTTGTCCACAGTTAATGTAATCATTTTTAAACCTCACATATTGTCTATACAATTTAATTATAATGATAGAAAAATCTAAACTCAACAGATTTCACATTAGTTACAAAAATAAATATGTGTGAAATGTCCGTGAATAGCGACAAAAGGAACAATATGACTATTGTTTATAAAGACATTTCAGAGTATACTTAGCATTACCTAAGTATGTGCTTAGGCAAATTTCATTTTTATAGAAAGAGAGTCGAAAATGGAAAAGTTACTTTTTACTTCAGAGTCAGTAACAGAAGGCCATCCAGATAAGGTATGTGATGCCGTATCTGATGCCATCCTCGATGCTTGCTTAGCTGAAGATCCTATGAGTAGAGTAGCTTGTGAGACTGCTTCGTGTACAGGTTTCGTACTTGTAACAGGAGAAATCACAACAAAGGCTCAGCTCGATGTTCCAGCTATTGTTCGCAAGACTCTTCTTGAAATCGGTTATGACGATGGAAAGAAAGGCATTGATGGAAACTCTTGCGCTGTTATGGTCGCTCTTGATCAACAATCCGCAGACATTGCAATGGGTGTTGACAAGGCTCTTGAGGCAAAGGAAGGCTCACTTACAGACGACCTGGATACAGGCGCCGGTGACCAGGGTATGATGTTCGGTTACGCTACAAACGAAACAGAAGAGCTCATGCCTTATCCTATTTCTCTTGCTCATAGACTTGCTCTACAGCTTGCAAATGTCCGCAAAGACGGTACTTTAAAGTACCTTAGACCAGACGGAAAGACACAGGTATCTGTAGAGTATGACGAGGCTGGCAAGCCAGTTAGACTTGAAGCTGTAGTTTTATCTACTCAGCATGATGAAGATGTTACTCAGGAACAGATTCACGCAGACATCAAGAAGTATGTCTTCGATCCAGTCCTTCCAAAGGACATGATTGATGAAAAGACAAAGTTCTACATCAATCCAACAGGCCGCTTTGTAATCGGTGGCCCACACGGTGATGCAGGTCTCACAGGACGTAAAATCATCGTTGATACTTACGGTGGATACGCTCGTCACGGCGGCGGTGCATTCTCAGGTAAGGATTGCACAAAGGTAGACCGCTCAGGTGCATATGCAGCACGTTATGTTGCAAAGAACATCGTAGCAGCTGGCCTTGCAGACAAGTGCGAGATTCAGCTTTCATACGCTATCGGTGTT
>JAFYYE010000125.1 GCA_017557715.1 Pseudobutyrivibrio sp. | reverse complement strand
ACAACTGCAGCAACTTTGATACAGAAGAAGAGAACAAGAAGTATATTTTCGACAACGTTCTTTTCAAGCATGAGACACTTCCAATCGGCGAGTTCGCTATTGGAACAAACACAAGAGCATTCGTAATGGGACAGAAGTTTGACATTGCTGACAAGCTTCCAATCCTCATTGCAGAGAAGACAGGTCCTCACTTTGCGGTAGGTGATACCTGCTATTCTCACTCAGAGGATGTACCTATGTACAACCCAGACGGCAAGGAATGCATCGCAAGAGATAACTCATGCTCACTCCTTCGTAAAACAGATATTTCTAAGGCATACTTTAACTGCCACACAGATATAACAATTCCTTACTACGAGCTTGGTGACATCACAGTCACCACAGCCGACGGCCGCGAGCTTGAAATCATTCGCGAGGGTCGTTTCGTAGTGCCAGGAACTGAAGAGTTAAATAAAGTATTTGAGTAATGGAGGATAATGAAATGGCAACTGTATCAATTGTAATGGGAAGCGACAGCGACATGCCTGTAATGGCTAAGGCTGTTGAGGTTTTAGAGCAGTTTGGAATTGACTATGAGATTAGAATCATCTCAGCTCATCGTGAGCCTGATATCTTCGTAGAGTACGCTAAGACTGCAAAGGACCGTGGTGTTAAGTGTATTATCGCAGGCGCAGGAAAGGCTGCACATCTTCCAGGTATGTGCGCTGCAGTTTTTGAGGGACCAGTTATCGGTATCCCTATGAAGACCAGCGACCTTGGAGGAGTAGATTCCCTTTATTCAATTGTTCAGATGCCTACAGGTGTACCTGTAGCTACAGTTGCCATCAACGGAGGAGCCAATGCAGGTATCCTCGCAGTTAAGATGCTCGCCATGACAGACGCTACACTTGCAGCGAAAATGCATGACTTCATCGTGGACCAGAAGGAGTCCGTAGAATCTAAGGACTCAAAATTACAGACAGAAGGCTACAAGGCATTTTTGTAGGATAGGTAAAGGAAACTCCTTAGGGAGTTTCCTTTTATTTATAAAAAAGGTTATTAAAAGGAGAGAAACATGGATTACAAGAGTTCAGGAGTAGATATTGAGGCAGGATATGAGTCAGTGGAGCTCATGAAGAAGTTTGTGAAGGGCACTATGAGACCTGAGGTTTTAGGTGGTCTTGGAGGTTTTTCAGGAGCCTTCGATTTGAGTGCTATCAAGAACATGGATGAGCCAGTACTTTTATCTGGTACAGATGGCTGTGGCACAAAGGTTAAGCTTGCTTTCCTTATGGATAAGCATGACACAATCGGTATTGATGCAGTTGCAATGTGTGTAAATGATGTTGCATGTGCAGGTGGTGAGCCACTTTTCTTCCTTGATTATATTGCTTGCGGCAAGAACATCCCAGAGAAGATTGCAACAATTGTTAGTGGTGTTGCAGAGGGATGTAAGCAGTCAGGCTGCGCCCTTGTAGGTGGCGAGACAGCAGAGCACCCAGGTCTTATGCCTGAGGAGGAGTATGATCTTGCAGGTTTTGCAGTAGGTATCGTTGATAAGAAGGACATCATCACAGGTGAGAACCTTAAGGATGGTGATGTGCTTATCGGTATGGCATCTACTGGTGTTCATTCAAATGGTTTCTCTCTTGTTCGTAAGATTTTCGAGATGACAAAGGAAAGTCTTGATACATATTATGATGAGCTTGGTTGCACTCTTGGTGAGGCACTTATTTCTCCAACACGTATTTACGTTAAGGCTCTTAAGGCTGTCAAGGATGCAGGCATTCGTGTAAAGGCATGCTCACACATCACAGGTGGTGGATTCTACGAGAATATTCCACGTATGCTTCCAGAGGGCAAGCGTGCTGTTGTAGAAAAGGATTCTTATGAGGTTCCAGCAATCTTCAAGCTT
>JAFYYE010000124.1 GCA_017557715.1 Pseudobutyrivibrio sp. | reverse complement strand
CCTTGAAGTAATCAGGTTGATGAGAATTGATAGTAATAATATTAATCAAATTGCCAAGGTCGCTAATTCTTGCGGAGCGGTAGATGGCAAAATCATATCTGATATGAAAGCTGAACATGAAAAGGTTTTGAAGAAAGTGGAGAAGTGTTTTGACAAATATCTTGAAATTATGTAATTGGATTTCCAGCCTGCTTTGCAGGCGTAGCTTGTCGATGAAAATCGGCAATCAGGGGGATTGGGGCACACTCCCCAACAAGCAAAATCGCATCAGGTGTACACCGATGCACTGCTTGCCAATTTGTGAAAAGCCAAAAATCTCATTTAAGGAAGGGGATAGCTGTGAAGAATAAAGTGATAGTAAAAGACAAAGATGAATGGAGTTCTCTTGCAAACTTTATCGGAAATATAATAGCAAAATACGCTGATGAAATTGATTTTGATTCATTGCCGGATCCTGATGTCTATCTTCAAAAAAGATATGTATATGAATCTTATAAGGCGTATATGAAGTTCCGTAATAGGAAAACGAAGTAGAATATTGAAGGATATCATGAGGTGTGGTAAAATAAATTCACTAATATGAATGTTATATAAGTGAATAGCAGGCGAGGTATCACTCATGATTATCAGTGAAAGAATTATAAAGGTTTTGAAAGAACGCAATATGACACAGGCGGAGTTTGCAAAGCAGGTTGGAATTTCTACCAGTACCATAAGCGAATGGAAAAAGAGAAAGACCAATCCTACTGTAGAAAAGATAATGGATATCTGTAATGTTTTGCAAATTACACCAGAGCAACTTCTTACCGGTAAAGGAATTGAGGATGAAGAGGAAATTGCAGCTGCAAGTCCGGAGAGTAAATTCACTCCGGGTGATGTTCAGATGATTGAAGATTATCACAATCTTAAAGAAGAACAGCAGAAGCGTCTTATGGCTTATATGGAAGCGTTGAAAAAGATAGAGAGCCTTGAAGAAATGTAGAATATGAAAACTAAGGAGCAGAACATTATGGATAATTATGGAGAAATCATTATATATCAGACAGAGGACGGATTGACTAAGCTGGAAGTTAAAATGGAAAATGACACCGTTTGGTTGACTCAGGCTCAGTTAGTAGAACTGTATCAATCATCAAAAGCAAATGTTAGTGAGCATATTACACATATTTTTGAAGAGGGTGAACTTGTAAAAGAATCAGTTGTTCGGAAATTCCGAACAACTGCCTCGGATGGAAAGAATTACAATGTTCTTTATTATAATTTGGATATGATTATTTCTCTTGGCTATCGAATCAACTCCGCGACTGCCACAAAGTTTAGGCAGTGGGCAACTCAACGTTTGAAAGAATATATAATCAAGGGATTTACGATTGACGACGAGCGGCTAAAGGGAAATGGCGGTGGTAATTACTGGAAAGAACTTCTTGACAGGATTCGAGATATCCGTTCATCAGAAAAGGTCCTTTATCGTCAGGTTCTGGATTTGTATGCAACCAGTGTTGATTACAATCCAAAAAGTGATGAGTCTATACAGTTTTTTAAGATTGTTCAGAATAAGCTTCATTACGCGGCACACGGTCATACTGCGGCAGAAGTAATCTATGAAAGAGCGGATGCTAATAAGCCTTTTATGGGATTAACTTCATTTTCAGGAGAACTGCCGGCATTGAAGGATATCGGGGTGGCAAAGAATTATCTGAAAGAGGATGAACTAAAGATTCTGAATAACCTTGTTTCTGGTTATTTTGATTTGGCTGAGATTAATGCTATTGAGCATAAGCCAATGTATATGATTGATTATGTTGAACAGTTGGATTCTATTCTTACATCTGGGAACAGAAAGCTCCTTGAAGATTCTGGCAAAGTAAGTCATGATGAGGCTATAAAGAAGGCAAAGATGGAATATAGAAAGTATCAAGAGATTACACTATCTCCGGTGGAAGAAGAGTATCTTAAAAGTGTCAAGGGTCTGGAAAAAGAAGTGAAGAAGAGAAAAAGAGCAACTAAGAAATAAAAAGGAACTATGTTATGGGAAAGGAAAAAACCAAAGTTTACACATATACCCGCGTTTCCACATCTATGCAGATAGATGGATATTCTTTGGATGCACAGAAATCCAGAATGAAGGCTTTCTGCGAATTTAATGATTATGAAATCGCCGGAGAATATGAAGATGCAGGCAAGTCCGGTAAGTCCATTGAAGGGCGTGTTGCCTTTAACAATATGATGGAAGATATCAAATCCGGAAAAGATGAGGTATCTTTTGTTCTTGTATTTAAACTTTCCAGATTTGGTAGAAATGCGGCTGATGTTCTCAATTCACTTCAGATTATGCAGGACTTTGGCGTAAACCTGATTTGTGTCGAGGACGGTATTGATTCATCTAAAGAAGCCGGAAAACTGATGATTTCCATATTGTCTGCTGTTGCTGAGATTGAGCGTGAAAACATACGTGTTCAGACTATGGAAGGCCGTATGCAAAAGGCTAGAGAAGGTAAGTGGAATGGCGGCTTTGCTCCTTATGGATATGCCTTGGTTGATGGAAAGCTTGAAATAAATGAAGAGGAAGCTGTAGCTATCAGAACAATCTTTGACCAATATGTAAATACAGATATGGGGTCAAACGGAATCGCAAAATATTTGGAAAACCATGGGATTCATAAGATTGCAAGGCAGAATGGGAAGAATCCACTTTTTGATGCTTCGCTCATTCGCCGTATCATTCAGAATCCTGTTTATTGCGGAAAGATAGCTTATGGCAGGAGAAGAACAGAAAAGGTTCACGGAACAAGAAATGATTATCGCCAAGTCTATAAGGATGATTACCTGCTTGTAGATGGACTTCATGAAGCTTTGGTTTCTGAAGAAGTTTGGGAACAGGCACAGATAAAAGTAGCAGCTCAGGCAAAAAAATATGAAAAGGTAAATTCGCCTAAAGGCGAGAAAATACATCTTTTATCAGGTGTATTAAGGTGCCCTGTCTGTGGTGCAGGCATGTATGGTAACAAAAGTATCAAGCATAGAAAAGATGGCACAAAGTACAGTGATTATTTTTACTATGGCTGTAAGCACCGCAATATGACCAGAGGGCATAAATGCGACTATCGAAAGCAGGTTTCAGAGACGAAGTTGGATGGTGCGGTAGTTGAAGTGCTTCGTAAGTTGGTGAGCAATAAGAAATTTGCTGGGATGATGCGTGAGAAAATCAATATGGAAGTTGATACCACAGCACTTGATCAGGAAATATCTGCTCAGGAAAAGACGCTACGCCAGAGTTACTTGAATAAAGATGCCATACTTTCAGATTTGGACAACTTGGATTATGAAGATAAGCACTACAAGAGAAGGAAAGCAGATTTAGAGGACCGCCTTAGTAAGACTTATGATAAAATCGAAGAGACAGAAAACGCTTTAGTAGTAGCTAAAGCTAAAAAGAGGTCGATACTTGCTGAAAAGGTTTGTGGAGATAACATCTATAAAGCACTAATCTTTTTTGACAAAATGTATGAGCCAATGAATGATGCGGAACGCAGAGAATTTCTGACTCAGTTCATAGAAAAGGTCGAAATCTACGAGGAAGAACAGGAGAACGGTCAGTGGCTTAAGTCCATA
Organism: Pseudobutyrivibrio sp.; assembly: GCA_017557715.1. Lineage (GTDB taxonomy): Bacteria > Bacillota > Clostridia > Lachnospirales > Lachnospiraceae > Pseudobutyrivibrio. Next base: position 9,147 of record JAFYYE010000124.1, on the reverse strand, counting down.
GAGTTCAAACTACCAATCATTTCAAATGATATGAAGATAAGTTTGGACAATGGTTCGCAAATCGAAACAGTGGCAAAACTATCAAAGAATTAGTCAAATTACCACTTATCATTAAAAATCGACCAATTGTCCTAAGAAGGCAATTAGTCGATTTTTTTGTGCTAATATCTCCCATGTTATCGAACAAAATAAAAGGGAGGTTTTTGATGATGAAGAAGAATGTTATCATGGTGTTAATGGCATCTTTATGTCTATGCACAATGGTAGGATGCGGCTCAAATAGCGCATCACAGGCAAAAGAAGTGGAGGAGAAAGTGGAAGAAAAGACAGGTCCAGCACCTGGTACACAGAAGGCAGTTGGAATCGGAGATGATTGGGGCCCAGCGGTTAGCTCACCAATCGTTCATTTTGATGAGGCAATTGACAGTGCATCTGTTTCTGCAGATACTTTCGCAGTTTCAGAGACTAAGGAATCATTTAACTATGCTGCATTAATGGGCGGAGAGGATTCTGATGTGGATCCATCAGAGCACATTACTGTTACAGCAGATAGAAAAATCACTGATGCTTATACATGTGATGAGAATGGTAATAAGACAGATTCATCTGAGTACGTTGCAATCGAAATGTACTATAGCCCAGATGAGGGAAGCCCATTCTGCTACGATATCCTCACATGGCAGAATACAGTCTGCAATCCTTATGAGTTAGAAGTAAAGCTTGCAGATGGACAGACATTAAAGTCTGCAGATGGCAGAGAAATCTCAGAAGTAAGTGTAGATTCAGCTATCGATTTAAGTCTTGATAAGGCATTATTCCCACAGCTTAAGGGAGCAGATTTAACAGGCACATACACAAGTGATGCAGGATACACTCTTACATACGGTTCATATGCGCCAGAGGATGATGGCAACAAGCATCCACTAGTAATCTGGATTCACGGCGCCGGTGAAGGCGGAAAGCAGAACGAAATTGCAGTACTTGGAAACGAAGTTACAGCTCTTTACGGAGAAGAGTTCCAAAAGGTTATGGGTGGCGCTTATGTATTAACACCACAGACAGAGACATTCTGGCTTACATACAATGAGAACGGTGACTGGCAGGATAACCCTGGTGTAGATTCAGTTTACCTTTCATCATTGAAGGGCTTAATCGACCAGTACGTAGCAGATAATGAAAACATCGATACAGATAGAATTTACATCGGCGGATGCTCAAATGGTGGCTACATGACAATGGATATGATTCTTAACTATCCAGATTATTTTGCAGCAGCTTTCCCAATCTGCGAAGCATACTCTGATGCAGGCATCAAAGATGAACAGCTTAAGGGCATTAAGGATTTACCAACATGGTTTATCTATGCTAAGAATGATACAACTGTAGTTCCTGAGAATTTCGAAATTCCAACAGTTGCTCGTCTTGAGAAGATGGGCGCAGATGTGCACACTTCAGTGTTTGATGATGTTCACGATACTACAGGTCGCTTTACAGGCGAGGATGGAAATCCATATCAGTACATGGGTCACTGGTCATGGTTATATTTCTTCAATAACGAGTGTGAGGAAAACGGAGTGAACATGTGGACTTGGCTCGCTGAGCAGCATAAATAAAGCGAAAAAATGCTTAAATACCTTCTTATATTCTTTTAAAATTCTTAAATATTTATAAATTATTAGCACTCTCTATTGTGAATAAATTAGTGAACTTTGTCTAAGCTTATCAAGTCTCATAGAGCCGGTAAAATAAGGCTTTGTGGGACTTGATGTTTTTTATCTGAGCTTATCAGATTTTGTCTTTTTTTGCAGAAATGGTGTAAAAATTGGTGTAAATATTTGATGGTAAAATGTACCTAGAAAAGTACTTGTTAAATGAGGATGTTCGATTGAAAAGATAGAACGTTTGTGCTAGATTGGACATGCGGTTTATCCGCAAATTATATAGAAGTACCCACGACAGGGTGGTAGTCTCCCGAGCCTATATGGTGGTCCATTTGGATGTCACTAACGGAAGGGAGGTGGCGCCAGTGAGCGATTATGAAATCATTATGATAGTGCTAGGTATTCTTGCATTGCCTTTTGCGGCTTGTAATTCTCTCCTTGCGTTGCTGACTTTTCTCGACAAGAAAAGCAAGCGCAAATAAAAATGCCTCTCCTGTCTGCAAACGGGAGAGGCTGTGCTCATAGTGAGCATTTAAAATAGTTTCAACTCGGTAGCATCCACTTTGGAGTGGGTGCTTTCTTTATATATAATATAACATCATTAGGTCATAGGTTCAATTATTATTTTCTGTTTTACAGTTTGTTTAAAAAGAGAATTTTTAGAAGATTTTCTAACCAAGTACATTAGAACTCGATGTTCATTTGGGGAAAGTTTCTTATTGAAGTCAGACAATTTATAAACTAAATATTAAATAATTATAAAATATTAGCACTCTCTATTGACGAGTGCTAATGATGGGTGTATAACGTAGTTACAACAAGGGAAGGAAAAAGAAAAGCTTCTCGAACCAACATGTAAACGGGATTCTAAATCTATTTATATAAGAGGAGGTAGTAATTATGTTAATGCCTAGTATTTTATCAAATGATTTTATGGATGATTTCTTCGGAGTACCACGTATGACTGGTTTTGGCCATCACTTCGACAATGATTTTACAAGAATGATGACAACAGACGTAAAGGAAAACGAAAAAGATTACACCGTAGATATGAATCTTCCAGGATTTGCGAAAGAAGATATTAAGGCAGAATTGAAGGATGGTTATCTTACAATTAAAGCTGAGACAAATCAGAACAATGATGAGCAGGATGACGATGGCAAGTATATTCGCCGTGAGCGTTACACAGGCTCTTGCTCAAGAAGCTTCTATGTAGGCGATAATGTAACACAGGAAGATATTCATGCAGCATTTAAGGATGGCGTTCTTACACTTAGCATTCCAAAGAAGGAAGCAATTCCTCAGAATGATGAGACTAAGTACATAGCTATTGAGGGATAAAAGCTTAGCCATAAAATAAATAAGGGCACTCAGGTTACTGAGTGCCCAATTTTTATGTCATTCTAAAAATTATGCAAAGAAAAATAAATAACAAGCCTGTGCCCAAAGTGCTGCAAGTGTAACAACACTTACGATGATAGCGCCAACGGCTCTTGTGAGACAATGAGAATCTTCCATCTCTAATGATCTCTTAGCATATCTAGAATTTGAAGCGATAAATAAAACAAAAAATAATGTTACTGCTGAAAAAACAACAAGCACGATAAGGTTTAACATCTCTTGACCTCTCTTTTTAAAATCACACTTAAACAACGATGATTATAATACATGCTTGTTATCATCTATTCAATAGTTATATTTACTATAAATTATTCAAAATGCACTATTTTACATAACTATTTTGTATATATTGAACAATATCAGCCTTATTATCTATTTATTCAAATAATCGAAGGTACTTAAATCATAATGTTTTGAATACATATCCTCCAAAGATTCCACCTGAATACTTCCACTGAAAAGTAGCTTATCGAAGGAAGCATTAAACTTTTCATGAAGATGATCGGTGTAGCTCATATAGGCGAAAACTTCCATAATAGAAGCATTAGTTTTATAGATAGTATTTAAATCAATAATGTCAATATTTGGCAGATAGGTGTTAGTATTCAGGGAAAATGACCTGATAGAAACAATAGGATGCTTATCAGTGCTGCTTTCGTGAAGAGTGGCAGTTATCTTAATTGCCTCTTCATTTCCGCCGCCAACAACACAGCTGCCTAATTCCTGAAATGTATCAGGCTGTTGGCTTATAAAGTAGTTGTTGTAGTCCTGAAAGGATAAAACAGTTCCTATCTTTTTTTCGTGAGCAGATGAAACATTGTAATTAAAATGCTCAGCGGCACTGGCAATCTTTTGAAGCTCGCTAAATAATGCCATATTACCAATGGTGATGGCAGTGTGTTTAGCATAGTCAGTCAGTTCCACGAAATCGAATTTCTTGGTCTCTGAAAAATCAGCAGGTGATGGTTTCACTGCTTCGATAGTGAAATCACTGAAGCTATAGTCTTTATTATGTTCTCTCACATATTCCATGGCCTTTTTAAAATCTGAAAAGAGACAATGGTGTAGGTTGATGTTTTGAACATCTTTAATGTCGAGAATCTCTTCTTCAGGTTCATCAAGGGCTGCCTGGATTTGATAATTTAATTGTGTCTTAAAAAGAATATCATTAATAACCATAATATTACCCTCCACCTTAATTGCATAATAGCATATATAGTGTTTTATGTACATTACAATCACTATATTTTGCGATTTTTATAAAATAATGCTAAATTCATTATTTGTTTGTTATGCAGTTTACTTATATTTTTGGTTCTATACGGACATCTATATCGGTATCTATTTCGCGAAAATTAATACTTTAGAGATGGTTAATATACACATAAAGTTCTTTTGGTGAATAAATTTTTCTGTTAGTATTATCCCATAAAGAAATATTGCACATAGGAGAGGAGAATTCATGAAAAAGTTTAAGGTTGAAGGTGAAGAGGTATTTAACAAGAAACCAGATAAAAGCTTTGGAAAGATAATAGGTACAGGTTTTTTGATTCTTGTTGTTGTGATTTGCCTGTTTAGATGTTTCTATACAATCAATGAGCAGAAAAATGCCGTTGTCACCCAGTTTGGAAAGATTGTTAAGGTAAATACCGCTGGATTATATTTCAAGGCACCTTGGCAATCGGTAAAGAAGGTTGATATGACAACACATGGAACAGGAATTGGCTATGTGGTTTCAGAAGGTCAGAACATCACAGACGCAGATAATGGAATCATGATTACATCAGATTTTAACTTGTTAAACATTGATTTTTATCTTGAGTATCGTGTCTCTGACCCAGTAGCTTATCTTTACAACTCAGAGCTTCCTGAGGACATCTTATCTAACATCGCCATGGCAAATATCCGTACAGTAGTTTCTAATTACACTGTTGATGAGGCTATGACAACAAGCAAGAGTCAGATTCAGGCAGACATTAAGGAAGCTATGATTAAGGAGCTTGAAAACAGAGATGTAGGACTTACTGTTGTAAATATTACAATTCAGGACTCTGCACCGCCAACAGAGGAAATCATTACAGCATTTAAGTCAGTTGAAACAGCAAAGCAGGGGGCTGATACAGCAAAGAACAATGCCCTTCAGTATCAGAATCAGCAGATTCCAGAGGCAGAGGCAAAGGCAGATGCAGTTATTCAGCAGGCAAATGCAACTAAGTCATCACGAATTGCAGAGGCAGAAGGTCAGGTTGCCAGATTCAACCAGACATATGCTGAGTACCAGAAATATCCTCTAGTAACAAAGCGTCGTATGTTCTACGAGAAGATGGAAAAAATTCTTCCTGATTTAAAGGTTATTATCACTGATGGAAAGACACAGACAATGTATCCATTAGATAGCTTTAACAGCACAGGAACAACAAAGGCATCTTCAAGTGCAGCAGATAGAGAGAATTAATGGAGGTTCATATGAAATCAGGTAAAAAAGACATATTTATTATATTTTTAGTAGTCATTGTCGGAATCATTTTAATGATGACAACATACACCGTTCATCAGAATGAGTCAGCTATAATTATTCGTCTTGGAAAGATTCGCACAGTAGAATCAAATCCTGGAATTCATTTACACGTGCCATTTATTGAGAGCACAACAATGGTTTACACAGGTGATATTTTGTACGATATTCCAACTTCAGATGTTATTACTTCTGATAAGAAATCAATGATTGCTGATGACTATGTAGTATGGTCTATCACAGATCCAAAGAAGTACTACCAGACACTTGGTGCAATCAGAGGTCGTGCAGAGGAGAGAATTGAGGCAGCAGTTTATAATGCAACAAAGAATACAATCTCTTCAATGACACAGGATCAGATTATCGCAGCAAGAGGAAACACTCTTACAAAGCTCATAACAGAAGCGTCAAACTCTGACATCACTCAGTATGGAATTAATATTGAAATCGCAGAGATTAAGGCTTTGGATTTACCAGATGACAATAAGGAAGCTGTTTACGAGCGAATGATTTCTGAAAGAAATAACATTGCAGCAGGCTACACAGCAAAGGGTAATGCTGAGGCTCAGAAGATTCGTAATGAAACAGACAAAGAGGTAAATATTACTATCGCAAATGCGGAAGCAGAGGCAGCAAAGATTGAGGCCGAAGGCGAAGCAGAATATATGAGAATCCTCTCCGATGCATACAACGATGAAGGCAAGGCAGATTTCTACAATTTCATTCGCGGCCTTGACTCACTTGATGCAATGGCAGGTGAGAACAAAACAGTTATCTTGGATAAGGATTCAGAGCTTGCAAAATTGCTCTATGGTCTGAAATAACCAAACTACAATACTATATATAGTGCAAAATTTTTATAAATAATTCTTGACAAATAAAGGACTTTTGAGATTTTAAACCTCAAAGTCCTTTATTGTGTATATAAAGCAATAATTGATAAATACACCGCAAGAATTTAGAATGTGCGGAATTATTAAATATGTTACGATATTATTACGTGCAGGGGAGATGAGTTAAATATTATTTCATGGGGGATAATGAAATGAAGAAAAAATTATTAAAGAGCTTTGCGGCAAAGCTCCTTGCTGTTGCATGTGCATTTACTATGCTTGCATCAGTACCAAGCCTCAATGCAAAGGCTGCAGAGGCAACTCTCCTGAATACATATGGTTCTACATATGGTTATTCAGGAACATGTATCAATTTGTATCAGCTTCGTGATGCAAATCAGCTTTCTATTTTAAAGAAGCATTACAATTCTATTACTCTTGAAAACGAGATGAAGCCAGATGCTCTTCTTGGAAGCTCTGCAAGACTTATCTCAGTTTCACAGGCTAAGAATCAGGGCTATTACATCCCAGATAATTACAGAGAGCAGTATGTACCACAGATTAACTTCAACACAGTTGATGAAGTTATGAAGATTTGCTACAACAACGGTCTTAAGATGAGAGCTCATACATTAGTATGGCACTCACAGACACCATCATGGTTCTTCCGTAATGGATATAATGGAGGCCAGGGTTTTGTAAACTCTTCAACTATGGATGCTCGTCTTGAGATGTATGTTAAGACAGTTATGAACCATGTATACACAAACCAGTATGGTAGCGTTGTTTACGCATGGGATGTATGTAACGAGATTCTTCATGCACAGAACTCTGGTTGGGAAGCAGTTTATGGAAGCAACAAGACAAATGCTACATATGTAAAGAAGGCTTTCAACTATGCTTATGAGACACTTGAGTACTTCAAGCTTACAAATTCTGTAAAGCTTTTCTACAATGATTTCAATACTTATATCGAAAAGGACAAGGTTATTACTCTTGTTAACTATATCAACCAGGGCAAGAAGGTTTGTGCAGGTGTAGGTATGCAGTCTCACCTTGGAACAAACTATCCTTCAGTTGATTACTACATGCAGGCTCTTAACGCTTTCTTAAGAGCAGGTTTCGAAGTTCAGATCACAGAGCTTGATATCACAAATAAGGGTGATTATGATATGGCTAATTACGCTTACAACCTTTTCAAGCAGATCAACTCAGCTAAGAAGAATGGTGGCAAGATTACAGGTATCACATGGTGGGGTCTTTCAGATCAGACAACATGGATCAACAACTCAGCTCCACTTCTTTTCTCTAGACCAGGTGTAACAAAGCAGTCTTACAATAAGGTAATTCAGGCTTACACAGAGGTTATTGGTCAGCCAGGTTCAAACCCAGCTCCAACACCAACACCTTCACAGCCAACACCTACACCAACTCCAACACCAACACAGAACGTAGATAGCAATTCTACAGCAAACATTGCAGATGGTTGGTATTACCTTAAGAATACACTTTCACAGAAGTACCTTACAGTTGAGGGCAATTCAGCAAAGGCTGTTACAAACGTTTGCATCAGCAAGGGTACAGGCGTAGATGGTCAGAAGTGGTATGTTGAAAATAGAGGAAATGGTTACATTACATTAAAGTCAGGCCTTGGTAACTTCATGCTTGATGTTGCTAATGGCGTTGATGAGGATGGCGCTAACCTTCAGATTTATGATGCATATGCCGGAAATGCTCAGCAGTTCATCGTAAAGAATACAAACAAGAGCGGTGTTTACACAATCGCTACAAAGGCTTCAAACGGAACAAAGTATGTAGATGTTTATGAGCACAAGACAGCTGATGGCACAAACGTATGCCAGTGGACATACTATGGAAATCCAAATCAGCAGTGGCAGTTTGAGAAGGTTGGTTCTTCACAGCCTACAGCTACACCAACACCAACTCCAACACCAACTCCAGTTCCAACAGCTACACCAACACCAACTCCAACACCTACACCAGCTCCAACACAGCAGGCAGCTTCTGGTTTGACAGCAAAGGTTACAGTTAACAGCTGGGGTTCAGGCTACACAGCAACTGTTAAGGTTTCAAACAACACAGGCAAGACTGTAAATGGTTGGACATTAAAGCTCAAGAAGAGCGAAGTTAAGATGGATTCAAGCTGGAGCGTAAATGTTAAAGAGTCTGGTGATTACTATGTAATCACTCCAATGGATTGGAACAAGACACTTTCAAATGGACAGAGCGCAGAGTTTGGTTTCAACGGATCAGGCAGCGTTGGCAGCATTTCTGTTGATGTTCAGTAATCTATTTTAATTAAGTAACTAAAAATATCCTTCTTCCCTGCACAATATGCAATTCTTTATTATCAATAAATTTATCGTGAGGGATATTTATGAATAAGTATATAAAGAAGTTTTTTTGCGTAGCTCTTACTGGCGCAATGCTCCTTGGTGCTACAGTTAGTGCAGAGGCTGCCACAGTAGTGAACGGAAGCTACGTTAAAGGGGATAATGAGAACAATCCTCTTGTAACTCAGAACTATGGCGCGGATCCAGCAGTTTTGGTTTACAACAATAGAATTTACGTTTATACAACAAACGATAGCCAGGAATATGAGGCTACTCGCGCTAAGAATACATACGGAAAAATCAACCAGTTAAATTGCTATTCTTCAACAGATATGGTTAACTGGACTGACCATGGTCAGATTAACGTTGCTGGTAGCAATGGT
>JAFYYE010000123.1 GCA_017557715.1 Pseudobutyrivibrio sp. | reverse complement strand
GGTTCATTCGAACTTTTCCAGGGTCGTAAGTACAAGGTTTACCGTGGAATGGGTTCTCTCGCTGCTATGGAGAATGGCTCAAAGGATCGTTACTTCCAGGAAGGTGCAAAGAAGCTTGTTCCAGAGGGTGTTGAAGGACGTGTTGCATACAAAGGAAGCCTTGAGGACGTTATTTTCCAGCTTATCGGTGGTATCCGTTCTGGTATGGGTTACTGTGGTTGCCCTACTATCCCAGAGCTTCAGGAGCGTGGAAAGTTCGTTAAGATTTCTGCTGCTTCACTTAAGGAGTCTCACCCACATGATATTCACATCACAAAAGAAGCTCCTAACTACTCTGTAGAAGGTTAATAAAGACATTAAAAATGCCAACCTGTGTTGATAACAGGTTGGCTTATTTTTTATTGTTTAATTATTTATTGAAGAACTCTACAAACTCTTCGTATCCATCGTTTGTAAGCTGTTCCTTCTGGAATTTCTTATTCTTATTCATTCTTACAACAAGAACTGTCTGTCCGTTTGCACGGGCTTCCTTAGCCTGAGACATAACCTCTGCAAGCTTCTCAGCTGGATAACCCTTCTCTACAAGATATGCAACCTTCTTGCTAGCACCTGGCACCTTGAAGCCCTGCTCCATAAGAAGAAGGATGATACGCTCAAAACCAATTGAGAATCCACAAGCTGGTGTGTTCTGACCTGTGAAGTTGCCAATCATCTTGTCATAACGTCCGCCGCCACCGCAGCTTCCACCAAACTCAGGGATAGCAATCTCGAAGATTGTACCTGTATAGTAGCTCATACCACGTACAAGTGTTGGATCGAATACAAGCTCGAACTGAGCCTCCTTTGTAGCATTAACAGCTGCTGCAATCTCACGCATCCAATCTGCAACCTCTGCATCAAGGAACTCACCAAGCTTATCAAGAAGTACATCCATGCCTGCTGCAACATCCTTAACATTTTCAAGTGCTGCAAAAAGACCAACGTACTTATCGATAGACTCCTGTGGATAACCTGCCTCAAGAAGCTCTGCTGATACTCCATCAAGACCAATCTTATCCATCTTATCAAGTGTGATGAAGATTGAATCGTAATCTGCCTCAGCAAATCCAGCGTAAGCAGCCATAGCCTTAAGAATACGACGCTCGTTGATACGAATCTCGAAATTCTTGAAACCGATTCTGCCAAGTGTAGTTGTAGTAGCAAGGATGAGCTCGATTTCTGCTAAGTTGCTTGGCTCACCAAGAATATCGATATCACACTGTGTAAACTGTCTGTAACGTCCACGCTGTGGGCGGTCTGCACGCCATACAGAACCAATCTGAAGAGCCTTAAATGGTGAAGAAAGCTCATTAGCGTGATTTGAATAGAATCGGCAAAGTGGAACTGTAAGGTCGTATCTCATACCGAAGTCAACCACCTGCTCCTCTGTAGTAGCCTCAGGGATGTTGAGCTTTTCTCCTCTCTTCATTACCTTGAAGATAAGCTTCTCATTTTCTCCACCCTGCTTATTTGAAAGATTTCCAATAGACTCCATAGCTGGTGTCTCGATTGGAGTAAATCCAAATGAACGATAAGTATCCTTTATAATAGATGTAACATAGTCGCGAACCTCCATCTCGTATGGAAGTATGTCTTTCATTCCGTTAACTGGTTTCTTGTTTAAAGCCATTTCAAATCCTCTCTAAGTCTTTCACGTTTTCTTTCTATCATTTCATCAATTCGGTCCATGTAAAGCTGGACATCCTTGACATTTTCACATCTGGTAACAGACTTGCCATGGTCTGTAACAAACTTGCAGGCCGTGCCGCAACCAAGTGCCATTATAGTTTGTTTCTCTTCCATTATCAAGATATTATATAAGCCCTCATTTCCTGGTGTTGAGTAGCCAATATTTTCAAGATTTGCCGCCATGTTTTTCTGGCGATATAAGTAATATGGTGCCATACCCATGCGCTTAGCAGCATCGAGACAAATATCCATATGCTTCTGGGAATTATCGATAAGGTAATCCTCGTAAGCTTCCTTATCATAATTGAGCCTAGCTGAATGCTTCAGTGCCAATGAATGGACTGTAAGATTGTCAGGTGCAAGCTTTTCTACCTCAGCCAAGGTGTAGGCAACATCCTCGATAGTCTCACCTGGAAGACCAAGGATAAGGTCCATATTGATGTTCTTAAAGCCCAGCTCTCTTGCCCAGCCGAAGACACGATGAATATCCTC
>JAFYYE010000010.1 GCA_017557715.1 Pseudobutyrivibrio sp. | reverse complement strand
TGGGAGCTTACAAGACAGTTTCCATCCATACCGACGCTACAAATCTCATGGCGCAAGCTGCTCAGTACAATAGCCAAATTGTTACAAGCGGATATATTCTTGGTGAAGAGAATTCCATGCTTGATACAGAATTTAAGGCTATTGCCAACAGCTATAACGGTCGAATACTATTAGTAAATTCAGCATTAAAGGTAGTTAAAGATTCATATTCTGTTGATATTGGAAAGACAGTTATTTGGGAAAATATCATTCGTTCAATGCAGGGGGATTCTCTGTATTACTATGACGATGATACGAAGTATCTTATTGTGACTGTACCATTATCTAATTCTGATAGTGAAATCGTTGGTACTTTTGTAATCAATAAGTCTATGGATTATATAGATCAGAATATGGACGCTTTTGTTTCCTATAGTTTGATTGGAGCAGTAATCTTTGTATCTATAGCAATTATATTGGCATTTTTCTCTGCTATACGTTTTTCAAGACCGATGAATAAAATGGCGGATTCTTTGGATGCCATTATACGTGAGTATTCTAATGAACTTCCTGATGTGCATTCTTACTCAGAGTTGGAGGAAATATCTAGCAAGTTCAATGAGGTTATTATGAAGCTTCAGGCCATTGATCAATCTCGTCAGGAGTTTGTATCAAATGTGTCACACGAACTTAAAACACCACTTACATCAATGAAGGTTTTAGCAGATTCACTTAATGGTTCTGATGATGTGCCTATAGAAATGTATAGGGAATTTATGGTTGATATTGGCGATGAAATCGACAGAGAGACTAAGATTATTAATGATTTGCTTAGTCTGGTTCGAATGGATAAGAGTGGAGCACATCTTAATGTTTCAGCTGTTAATATCAATGAGCTAATCGAGCATATATTAAAGAGACTTAAGCCTATAGCTGAAAAGGCTGGTATAGAAGTTGTATTTGAATCTTTTAGACCAGTCGTTGCAGAAGTTGATGAAGTAAAGTTCACGCTGGTAGTTACAAATTTAGTAGAGAATGCTATTAAATATAACGATGAAGGTGGTTGGGTTCACATTTCATTAAACTCAGATCATCAATTCTTCTATATCAAGGTAGAAGATAACGGACTTGGAATTCCAGAAGATTCAGTTGATCATATTTTTGAGAGATTCTATAGAGCGGACAAATCTCATTCTAGGGAGATTGGCGGAACAGGTCTTGGATTGGCTATTACTAAGAGTGCTATCGCCATGCATAATGGCGAAGTGAAGGTGCGCTCAAAGCTTGGTGAAGGCTCTACTTTTGATGTTAGAATTCCTTTGAATTACATAGAAAAGGAGGTGCACTAATGAAGCGATTATTTTGTCGATTATTAGGATTAATGCTTGTTTGTTCATTAATGATTTCCTTTGTCTCATGTGGTAAAAAGAGCGATGGACATTCTTCGAAAATCTATTACGTAAATACGGATAAGACTAATATTACTGCTGTTGATTATAGCTTTACTGCTACCAGCACTGAAGGGCAGATTAGAGAAGCGATAAATATGCTGGGTAAAGACACTGAAAATATTGACTATATTACAACTATTCCATCGGGACTTGATTTAAAAAGATGGAAGCTTAACGATGGCACACTAGAGCTTTATTTTGTCGGAGATTATGATTCCTTAGATGTGTACACTGAAGTATTAGTTAGGGCTGCTATAGTCAAAACTTTGGTGCAGATTGATAAGGTTAAATCAGTTTCTTTTTATATCAATAATGCTCCTTTAATTGATCTAAATGGCGAGACAGTTGGAGCTATGACGGCGGATACATTTATTGATGACTTTGGACAGGAGACAGATTCCCTTCTATCTACAGAGCTTAAGCTTTACTTCGCAAGTGCGGATGGAATGTCTCTTGTTAGTGAAAACAGACAGGTTTATTACAGTAGAAATGTTTCAATTGAAAAAATTGTTATGGAGCAGCTATTAAAGGGGCCAGATGATAGCAGATTGTTGTCAGCCCTTCCAGCTGGAACAAAATTGAATTCTATTTCTGTATCAGAAAATGGCGTTTGTATTGCCAATTTTGATGCCACTATTGAGACTCCAATTACAGGTATTACTGAGAAGGTTACACTATATTCTATTGTAAATTCTCTTACTGAATTGGACAGTATAAAGCAGGTACAAATTCTGGTTAATGGCGAGACGCCTCATATGTCAAATGTAGATGTGGATTTGGCAACTGCTGTATCACGAAATGATGATATTATAAACTTTACAACTTTTGATGAAGAAGAAACCTTTATCGAAGAAGACGAATTTATTTCAGAGGATGAGGATATAGACTCTGAAGAGGAAACAGTTCAAGAATAACAGGAGGTTATATGTTACAAGGTCGCGTACTTTGTAGGATTTCCTTGGTGATTATTCTTTTAATTACAATTAGTGCATATGGCCCCTGGGATTTCCTGGGGGCATATGATAAAGCAGAGGCTGCTGCACTACTTAAAAATGAGCAGTGGGTTAAAGCCAGCGGCGATGTTTATCACAAGGAAATTAAAAAAGACAAGGTTCTTTATTATGTAAAAAACGCTTCTGTTACCTCTGGAAGCGGAACACTTTCACATACTTCTTTCATATTCAAATTCGATTCGGATATTATTCCTAATTATTCAAAACTAAATATTGAAGGCCTGGTAAAACATTTTTCAAGCGCTAGTAATGATGGCTGTTTTGATATGAAAAAATACTATAATTCAATGGGATTGTATTTTGAGCTGGTTGAGATTTCTGATTTTGATTATAGTTGCAGCTATTTTTCTAGGTTAGATATTGGTTATAAAATCAGGCAACATTTTTCTATGATTTTTCAGACGTGCCTACCTGGGGAAGAAGCTGGCTTTTTGTCTAGCGTAGTTATTGGTGAAAAAAGTGGATTGGATTCAGAATTGAAACAGCTTTTTCAGAATGTTGGAATTGCACATATTTTGGCGGTATCAGGATTACATGTATCTGTAGTTTGCATGGCATTTTATAAATTATTGAGAAAGCTTGGGTTGAGATTTGGGGGTAGTTCATTATTTGCAGGAACCATAGCTATTTTCTATGGGATTATCACTGGTGGTAGTGTTTCATCAATTAGAGCTATAGGAATGTTTTTGATTTATCTTTTAGCGCAGGTTACTGGGGAAAGCTACGATATGTTGACGGCAACAGCGTTGATGGCTGATTTATTACTGTTTGATAATCCTTTGTATATAAAGAATGGTAGCTCTATTTTTTCTTTTGGGGCAGTTATTGGTATATTTTATTTCGTTCTACCACTGTGTAACGTATATACGAATTATTATTTATCTTTGAAGAACTTGAGAAAGCCAAAGGAATCATTTTATAGCAGAGATTCTTTTAGACAAAGAGTTCATCAATATTTTATGAATAGTTTTATTTTTTCATTAGGAATGTTTGTGGCAATGCTTCCAATAGTTACCCAACTTTATTATCAAACGCCGCTATATTCAACAATATTAAACTTACTAGTTCTTCCACTAATGCCTTTATTACTAGGAGTCGGTGTCGTAGCAGGAATTGTTGGAACAGTATTTTTGCCAGGAGCAAAGGTCCTACTTTATTTATGTCACTTGATTATATATTTTTATGAGTTGATTTCAGCTAAGGCACAGAGCCTTCCGTTTTCAACTATTGTTGTTGGTAGTCATAGTGGAATAGCATTAGTTGTCTATTACATGGCGTTAATATTCGTGATCCATGGAATTGATTTTTTTCTAAAGCATAAAAGTGAAATGAAAAGGTGGCAACTAAAGAATATCTTTAGGCTAAAAGTTTTATTGATTATGCTATTAGCATTTGTTTGGATGGCGCCTCGAAACGGTTCCTTTGAAATTGATATATTAGATGTGGGCCAAGGTGATGGAATTTATATAAATTCAGGTGATGGAGTTCATTTTTTTATTGAT
>JAFYYE010000122.1 GCA_017557715.1 Pseudobutyrivibrio sp. | reverse complement strand
TATTGTAAAGGTAAATTATCTGGGTGATGCTTCCACCGAGCTTCATGGCTACGTGTCGGAGATGGACCCAGCCTACATGCGCGACGCCATCATCCCACTTGATTCCAAACGAAACATTTCCTTATCTATAGATACAAAGGATTACAAGGTGGACGGCCTCACTTATGAGATTCGCTCACTGGACACCCAGCGAAACATCTCTAAAAACGCACTGGAATATAAAAGCTCTGACGGATTGATCACCGCCAGCTTCCAGGCTGAAAACCTTATTGATGCCAATGAAGA
Source organism: Pseudobutyrivibrio sp. (assembly GCA_017557715.1). GTDB lineage: Bacteria > Bacillota > Clostridia > Lachnospirales > Lachnospiraceae > Pseudobutyrivibrio. The sequence goes on along the minus strand of JAFYYE010000122.1, from coordinate 2,546 downwards.
GTACCTGCTTGTAATCACTCTTACCAGTGATTCTGACGAAATCTATTACTACACCCGCATCATGCAGCCAGAAGGCTGTAATGAAGAGGAGATTTTAGACTTTGCTCAGTACTTCCACAACACTGCTCTTTCAGAAGATGCCACTGATTTGGCTACCTATATCGAGCCAAAGTCTTCAATGAATAATCAGGATCTGAGCCACGTTACCATCAATTCAAACTTGTCTCAGGTAAACTACGGCACCTTCAAAGGCACTCAGGTTGGCGACACAAATGTGACCCTCACTGATATCAGCACAAACTATATCAGCCTTACCTTAGGCTACACTCTCAGCCTTGAGAACGGTAAAAAGAGCGAATATTACACCTGCTCTGAGGATTATCGTATTCGCTACACTGCTGATAGAATTTACCTGTTAGCTTACGACCGCTCCATGGAGCAGATTTTGGATGAGAACTCTGTTTCAGTTTCAAAGAACCTTGTTAATATCGGCATTACCGATTCAGATGTTCAGTACCTTTCAAACGAAACTGGCACCATCGTTTCCTTTGTTCAAAACGGAAGTCTTTATCAGTACAATCAGACAGACCGCAATCTTAAGGAAATCTTCAGCTTCGTGGACGACCCTAGGGATTCTCGTTCCACATACGACCAGCATCAGGTACTCATCCTGAATATCGACGAGTCTGGTACCATGGATTATGTCGTGTACGGATATATGAATTCCGGCAGTCACGAAGGACTTTGCGGCATCAACCTTTATCACTACGATGCCATCACCAATATCTCTTCCGAGCAAGTATTTATTCCATCTACCAGCTCCTTCCAGATATTGAACGCCAACTTCTCGGATCTTTTGTACGAGACAGCTGACAACGAGTTCTACATCATGGTCAACGGAACTCTGCTATATATGAACCTTAACGATTTGACCACTAAGGAGCTCCTGACAGGCCTTGATAACCGCCAGTATGCTTCATCTGGCTCCCGCAGATATCTTGCTTGGATGGATAAAGCCACTGTTTCTGACGCTATCCACATCATGGATTTGGAGACAGGTCATTCCTTTGATATCACTGCTTCATCTGGCCAGCTGCTCAAGCCTTTGGCATTTATGGATGAAGATTTGATTTACGGTAGTATTCACACCAGTGATATCACTACCGACGGTGCTGGCACAAAAATTTATCCTATGCATTCACTCACAATCGCTGATATCACTAGCGGATCTGAGCGTCAGCTGAAAAACTACGCTAAGAACGGCTACTATATTTCCGATGTAAATCTTCAGTCTTACACAATTTACTTAGAGCGCATTCAGATAGATGAGGATGGAAATATCTTATCTGCTCCTGAGGACACTATCAAAAATAGTGCTGGTGAACAAAACAAGGCTGTTCCTATCACCACTGAAATGGACGATACAAAACAGCAGGTGGTTATCCTGAATATGACCCCTCTTGCTGACGATGAGAAGCTTGGCAAAATCAAATACGAGGTTACTGATTTGGTGCTTGCTGATGAAAGCCACAGCATTTCAGTTGCTTCTGCTACCAGCTCTACACAATACTTCGTATATGTGGGCAGCAAGGTAAAGCTTGCCACTGATAATCTTATCGACGCCATCACCATGGCAGATCAGGAAATGGGCATCGTGCTTGATAACGAACCAAAATATATATGGAAGCGCGGCCGCAAGTCTTATCAGAACTCTATCAGCCCTATCACGGTAGGTTCCAGTGATTTTGAAGCCAGTGGTTCAGCAAGAGCACTTTCGGCTATGCTTGTTCACGAGGGTGAAAATGTACAGGTGCACACACTTCTTGAAAACGGAGAGACACCTATCTCTATCCTTTCAAAGACCCTCAAGAATTACACTATTCTTGATTTAACAGGCGCAAGCCTTACTGAGGTTCTTTATTATGTAAGCAACGGCACACCGGTCTACGCTTACACTGGCGAGGATACAGCGGTTCTTATCATCGGATATGATGCTGCATCCATTGTATACTTCGACCCAATCAAGGGTGCCAACGCAAAAATGTCCATGACCGAAGCCACGGACTATTTCGCATCCTTTGGTAATGTATTTGTAAGCTACATTAAATAATCTATAAACTGAATATGAATAAGAGATTTGCCATGTAGTAGGTCCCCAGATTTACGAAGTGAACGATTCTCTTATTTTTTTTGTCTGGAAAATGATAGAAATAAAGGAATAGTATTGTGAAATCGCTAAGTAGGAAAAGTATTCCCGCTGCTGCAATCACAGCCATTCCTGCCATTCCACATTCAATGGCTTTCATTGTCATTGTGGTGACAAAATAGCAATATATCACGCAAGGTACAAACAGGCTTCCCATATGGAGATGATAGTATTTCTTCATGGCTACCATCAGTCCGCATACCGCCACAGGAAGGATATATACCCATATGCCTGTATCGTCCGTGATTCGGCACATATAGTTTAGCAGTGCCACATGACCCAGCATAAATGCGATTATGCCGATTGCTATAAATCGCTTTCTCATGTAGGTATTAAATAG
>JAFYYE010000121.1 GCA_017557715.1 Pseudobutyrivibrio sp. | reverse complement strand
TCTGCGCCATCATGTTCAAATCCATTTACGTTCAAATACATGTATCCATAATCTTCACCAGAATCAGACGTTAATTTAAACTTTAACTGAAGTGTTACTGCATCGTTAACTCCATTTTTATCATTTAAAAGGGCACCTCTTCCAGAGTTAGAAGATGATATCAACTCATTGTTAATACTGTTTGCTGTGAAACTTGAACTACTTTCACTATAATTTAAAACCCTATTAGTGAATTCCTTAAATCTGCCATTCTCAAAAGTTGCCATCTGGCCCCACCAGCCATCAGATGAAAAGTTCTCTAGGGCATCTCGCTTATGTGGTGTTCTTATATTCAATATTTCATCATCTTTCGAAACTCTATCCACTGGGTCTAAACTCGATAAATGCTTGGACAAAGTAAAACTCTCAGCTGTTGCAGTTACTGTAATATCACTTCCAGAAGAATTTCGATTTTTAAATGTATATGTAAATGTAAGCGCCTTTGTTGTGTCTGTTGAAGAAGTTGCATCTATAGGAGTCATTGTTTCAAATGACGCAAAATCGGTATCCGCATATCCATTTAGGTTTACATTTGTATGTTGTATAGCTGTAGATGAAAGGGATATTGACGCACTCATTTTATCATCCCCAAGTGGCGCTCCAGTATCATTCTGCAATTGTAACCTTGAGTTCTTACCCATAAATGCTCTTAAGTTGACCTGCTTAAAATAATCCTTAATCTCATCTAAATTAGTATAGGAAGATGTATTATAATATATTTTACAATTCACACCTGCAAAAGCTGGGTTAGCCCTATCTTCATCTGTAAGATAATCTGACAAAGTGATTGACTGACCTGCATATTCAGGAGTTGGCCATGGTATCTCCTTTGATGAATAATTAGTACCATTTCCACCAACCCAAGTAATTTTTAGGCCTGAGGTGCCAGCACTCAAATGAAAACCGTTTTTTGGATAGTCTGGCCATATCAGCGCATTTTCGCTTGTAAGCTTTGCGTCACTAGGATACCCATAACCAAAAGAAATAGGTGTATAGTTATGAGTTCTTGTAATGGTTTCCATGACTGGATTTCGTTCCCATATCTGCTTTTCATTGTAGGTTGTAGTCATGAAAATTCGCTCTGCTTCTTCCTTGAGTTTCTGCACTTCCTTATCAATAGCCTCTCTGTCTGAAGGCGAATTTGTTCCATTTGCTGATTGTATTGAAAGCTCTTTCATTCTATTGAGCATATCGTTAACTTCATTGAGGGCACCATCTGCGATTTGGCAAAAAGAGATTCCATCCTGGACGTTTTCCAGTCCACGATCCAATCCACGTATTTGTCTGCGCATTTTTTCGGAGATAGCAAGACCTGCTGCATCATCAGCAGCAACATTGATTTTATATCCGCTAGAAAGCTTCTCTGATGACTTAGAGATATCAGAACCTGTTATGTTGTACATTCGGCTGGCATTACTAGCCGGCAAATTATGCTGAACTACCATCTCTAATCCTCAAATTATCAACCCATAAAATAACCGTCCCTAGTTGTAGTCAGCATCCTTGCTAAAATTTGTATCGGCTTTAGTATAGAAAATTTAACTCTCATTTATCTTTTTGTCTAAAATCAGCATTCTCATGTACTAATTGAGAAACATTGTTATTTTTTTGACACACATATGTTATAGTAATTGACAGCTAGAGTGTTAGACTTATCTAACTGTCCAGGATAATAGGTTTACACTACCCCAACTAGCGAGGAACTTTTTAGTTTATTTTCAGTAGTAGAAAGGAAGAATAATCATGGCAAATCACGATTTTTCACAGTGGGATGGATTCGTAGGTCGCGTTTGGAAAGACAACGTTGACGTTCGTGACTTCATCCAAAACAACTACACTCCTTATGATGGAGATGAATCATTCTTAGCAGACCCAACAGAGGCTACTAACACTCTCTGGGGCAAGCTTCAGGAGCTTCAGGCAGCTGAGCGTGCTAAGGGCGGTGTTCTCGATATGGACACTGACATAGTTTCTTCACTTACTTCTCACGGGGCAGGCTATATCTCAGATGAGACAAAGGATCTCGAGCAGATTGTTGGTCTTCAGACTGACAAGCCTTTAAAGATAGCTTTCATGCCATTTGGTGGCATTACTATGGCTGAGCAGTCATGTAGAATGTACGGCTATGAGCCAAGCGCACAGCTTCATGAAATCTTTACAAAATATCACAAGACACATAATCAGGGTGTATTCGACATCTACACACCAGAGATGAAGAAGGCCCGTCACAATAAAATTCTTACAGGACTTCCTGATACATACGGCCGTGGTCGTATCGTTGGCGATTACCGCCGTGTTGCTCTTTACGGTATTGATTACCTTATCGAAAAGAAGCAGGCTGATTTTGCAGCAACAGCACGTCAGGGTATGCGCCGCTATGATTTCCAGCTTCGTGAGGAAATCACAGATCAGATTAATGCTCTTAAGGGCATGAAGGAAATGGCTGCCATCTACGGCATCGATATTTCAAAGCCAGCTGGTACAGCTAAAGAAGCTGCTCAGTGGCTCTACTTCGGTTACCTTGCTGCTATCAAGACACAGAACGGTGCTGCTATGTCAGTAGGTCGTGTTTCTACATTCCTTGATATCTACTTCACACGTGATCTTGAAAAGGGCATCATCACAGAGTCTGAGGCACAGGAAATCATCGACCACTTCACAATGAAGTGCCGTATGGTTAAGTTTGCTCGTATCGAGTCTTACAACCAGCTCTTCTCAGGTGACCCAGTTTGGGCTACTCTCGAGGTTGGTGGTATCGGTCTTGATGGACGTCACCAGGTTACAAAGACTTGCTATCGTTTCTTACATACACTTGAAAACATGGGACCTTCACCAGAGCCAAACCTTACAGTTATGTA
>JAFYYE010000120.1 GCA_017557715.1 Pseudobutyrivibrio sp. | reverse complement strand
GCTTCCAATAGCAATATTGTATGTGTCGTAAGACAATGTTATACGTCCATTTTCATCATATGAGACCACGTTTGGCATCAAATCATTTTTATTTAAAATCTTAATTAATGAGGTGAGATATCCTATCTGTTCCTCACCAATTGGAAGTCTTTCACCTATCTCAGGATTTTCGCATTCCACACCCTCAACCTTCATATAACCACGGTCAACAAAGGTTTCGCTGATTTCAACAATATGTCCACTATAACTGAAGTAAACATATTTTCCATCTTCCTGGAAAATATATCCTAAAATCTTTTTCTCATTGCAAACTATAACAACAGAATTAAGTCCTGTAAGCTTTACATCAAAGGAATCGATAAATTCAGCGTCTCCTTTTGGAAAAAGCTTATTCTTTACAAAAACATAAATGGCATTGGTTGAATATTCATCATCCAATATATAATCCTTTATTTCTTCGGCTGTATAAAGATCTGTGCCTTCCACCGAAAGCTCTTTTATTGGACAAAGGATATAGGCTCCAACACCAAGAATAGCTGCCACTATGACAATAGCCAATATTAACTCTATTAAAACAAGCACAAAAGCTCTTCTACGCCTTCTTCGTCTTTTAGACATCCTCATCCCCCTCAAATTCCATATTCTTCGATACGCTAAGAGCTAAACCTAGCTCGGAAAGAAGAATAGCTACCGATGTTCCACCGTAACTAATAAGTGGCAATGTGACACCAGTATTTGGAATTGAATTTGTAACTACTGCTATATTCAAAATAACCTGCATTGCAATGTGAGTCATTATTCCAATGCATATATATGAGCCAAACATATCCTTGGCATGATTTGCTATAAACATAAGTCTATAAAGAAGCAAAATATATAAGAGAATTACGCAGACAGCACCAAATACACCAAGCTCCTCACAGATAATAGAGAAAATCATATCATTCTGAGCCTCAGGCACAATATACTTTTGCATACTGCCACCAAGCCCCTTTCCAAACAAGCCACCACTACCGATGGCATATAGTCCCTGTAAAATCTGATAGCCCTTATCCTGAATATGATCTTCAGGATGACGCCATGCATCAATACGACCAGCTCTGTAGCTGGCAACACTAATGTAGAAAATAATCATTACAAGCACGCCAGCGCCTGCAGCAATAAATTGTGTGTACTTTGGTGATGCAATAAAAACCATAACAAAAGCTATGCCCATAATAATGATTGCTGTAGAAAGATTGTTATAGGCTACGATTGTAAAGACCGGAAGTACGAGAACCATTGTGTAAACTGAGCCCTTGATTGTGCGCTGAGCCTTTGGTGCTCTATCAATAATGTGTGCAATCAATAGAATAACTGCCACCTTGGCGATTTCCGAAGGCTGAAACTGTACACCACCAATTCTCAACCATCTGGAAGATTCATTAATGGTTACACCGGCAAAAATAACTACTACACACAAAAAAATGGAGCCCAAATAAATTGGCCAAACCAAAGCGCCCCATCTTCTGTAATCAATCTTTGTAGTAAAAAACATTCCAATAAAGCCTAAGCCCGCTGCCTGAACCTGTCTCTTTAAGTAGTAGATTGAATTTCCCTGCTTTAAAGAAGCTGCGTAAGCTGATGTACTATAAAGCATTACCAAACCAAAGGCTAAAATGAACACAACAAGAAAAAGCAATGTATAGTCAAAATTCAAAAGTTTTTTAATTTTCTTTCGCTGTCTGGCCTCTCTTCGAGAAGCGGCCAGTTCCTTGTCTCTTGCCATAAAACTAAATTAACTCCCCTATACCAAAAAGTATGCAAATGTGCATAAGAAAATTGTAACTGTAGTAAACACTGCTACTACCTTTACCTCTGACCATCCACCAAGCTCATAATGATGGTGAATAGGTGCCATTCTGAAAATACGCTTACCATGTGTAAGCTTGAAATATCCCACCTGAAGGATAACAGATAAAACTTCAGCAAGATAAATAAGAGCAACAACAATAATAAAGATTGGCATCTGAAGTGTGTATGCTACTGATACTACAAATGCTCCAAGTGCAAGTGAACCTGTATCGCCCATGAAAATCTTAGCTGGATGAACATTAAACATTAAGAAACCAAAAAGTGCTCCTATCATACCGGCAATTGCTGGAGTGATATCAGAAGCAAGATGAATTGCAACTAATCCCCAGAAGCCTGCAATCGCAAGAGTAACGGAAGTAGCAAGACCATCAAGACCATCTGTAAAATTTGCACCGTTAACTGTACCAAGCACTGCTAAAAATAAAAGTGGAATAGCAAGCCAGCTAATATCTACAAAAGCACCTGTTGCTGGAATTCTAATCTCTAATGACACATCAGAAAACTTCACCATGTAAACAGCAAAGCCTGTTGTCAAAAGAATCTGTCCAAGCATTTTCTGCCAAGCCTTAAGACCGTCTGAACTACGCTTTAAAGCCTTAAGTAAATCATCAATAAATCCAAGCACGCCAAAACCTAATGTAAGAAATACAATTGGATAAATGTGAGGTGCCTTTCTTGCGAAAAACAGACCAACTACTGCAAAAGCAATAAGAATCATAATGCCACCCATAGAAGGAGTACCGTTCTTAGCCTTATGCTCTTTGATGTATTCGCGCTCAGTGTTTCCCATCTTGAGACGTCTCAAAAGTGGGATGCACACTGGGGCCAGTGCAATAACTATAAAAAATGCAACTACCATAGGTATAAAAACTTCTAACATAATATAACTCCTATCTTTAGTCCGCTGGTTACACTCACAAGCCTAATGATTTCTACGCTCAGCTGAAGAAAGCTTCGCTTTAGAAATATTAGAGCTTGTGAGCTACCAGCTCACTTAAATTTTTTAATTGTTCTCTTCGTTACCATTGTCAGGTGTAGACGACGGGTCAGCTGTGGACTCGCCACCTTCTGGGGTATCTTCCGCTACGCCTTCATCTGGCTCGCTCTGCTGTGCAGCTTCTGTAAGAGCAGCTGCAGCGCTAGCTTCCTCTTCTTCTGTTAGAGAAGATTCAACGCCCATATATGGCAAAGCCTGCTCAAAAATATTATGAACTATTTCCTGAGCAAAGCTACTGTGGGCCTGGTTATCACCCTCGGCACCAACACCTGGTTCATCAACAATTACATATACAACAAGCTGTGGATCTTCAACTGGTGCAAAACCAATGAAGGAAACTAAGTATTTATGATTGCCTCGAGGTAATTTCTCAGCTGTACCTGTCTTACCACCAATTGTATATCCGTTTACCCCTGCTGTCTTTCCAGTTCCATCTGAAACAACATAGTGCAGGTATTCTTTAAGTATATCACTAACTTCTTTAGAAACTGTCTTCTTAAGAAGTGTTGGCTCTATCTCGCTAACTGTATTTCCATTTGAATCGGTAATCTTCTTTACTAAATGTGGCTCGTAGAGCTTTCCACCATTTATAAGAGAACAGAATCCTGTTCCGAGCTGAATCATTGTGGTGTTAAAGTTCTGTCCAAAGGAATTAGTTGCAAGGTTGATTGCCGAATGTAAATCATCTTTGCTATAAATAAGACCTGCTGTGCTGGCCTCACCAGTAAGATCTATGCCAGTCTTTTGTCCAAATCCAAAAACTGATTGATATTCAGCAAATGTGTCGGCTCCAATAACGCGAACCATTTGCATCAATGCATCGTTGCAGGAATTTGAAAGAGCCTGTGCAATAGTCTGTGTACCATGACCACCCTTTTTATGGGCAACGCACTTTACCAGCTTAGGATATCCAGAAATCATCTCACCACCATCACAGAAATATGTTTCGTTTCCGTTAAGTGCTCCGGTTTCTAATCCCATAGCCACTGTAAATGGCTTGAAGGTGGAACCCGGCTCGTAAGTGTATGTTATTGCAAAATTCTGCCAAATCTTGTTCAGCTGATCCATTTTGTCATCCGCTGACATCTCAGCCAATTGCTCTTCTGTATAATAAGCAGATAAATCTCTTGGATTATTTAAATCGAAGGACGGATACTGTGCCATGGCAAGAATCTCGCCAGTATTTGGATTCATCACAAGAGCTGCTGTGTGAAGAGAGCCTTGATACTCTGGCTCATCAGGATGATCTGCATTGTACTGAACCATGGTCTTTTCGTTCCAATCCTTAATGGCATTTTCAGCAATAGTCTGGATATTTACATCCAATGACAAAACGATATTATTACCATTTGTTGCATCGATGGTAGTCTGCTCTAAAGTGCTAGCGGAATTCAAATATCCATAAGTACGTCCATTGACACCATTTAAAATATTTGAATATTTATTTTCAAGACCAATAACACCTACATTACCGCTGCTGGCGTAACCAATAGTGGCTGCCGCAAGGCTTCCGTATGGATATTGCCTTATGTATTCTTTTTCAAACCAAATGCCATAAATAGTTCCTTTATGATTTTCATCATCCATCATTTCCTGGAACTTTGACATTTCTTCGTAAGGAACCTTTTTTGCCAAAACGAAATACTGTGACTTAGGGTGTTCCTCTAACTGGTTACGAATCTTTTCTTTTTCTATTTCAGGAAAACACTCGCTTACCAGATTAACTGTAGCAGAAATACTTCCCTCTTTCTTTTTCTCTGTTTCGTTCAACACCTTGCTATCAAGAATAACATTATAAACGTCCACGCTGGTAGCAAGAACTGTTCCTCTGGCGTCAACAATATTTCCTCTTTGGAATGGAATGATTGTACTGTCGTACTTTTGCTGTGCCAAAACAATCTTCTCGTATTTATCGCCGCTGGTGTACTGAATGTACATAATGCGACCTATTAGAACAACAAAAAGAATACAAACAACTCCAAAAACCAGCCAGAGTTTTCTTTGCATTCTTTTAAAAATTTTTTTATTAGGTTTTATTCTTCTTCGTTTTCTATCACTAGGCATTACGCATTTTCTTCCCTATGGTATATCCTTGTATTGACTCATGTAATCTGAGCCATCTACATTATAATACACTATTTGGTTGCTAGTTGCATACACCATTCCTAAATCGTTTATTGCCTTATCCTTTATTTCTGAAAGATTAGTATTTGTAGCTATACGACTTTCTGCTGCGCTATTATCAGCGTTGATAGTTGAAAGTTCATTTTCCATACTTGCAATATGGCTCATTCTGGTAGTAACGTTTGTCTGAAGTGCAACATATCCAACTAACATAAAGCAAGTAAGTGCAACTGCAAAAATCATATAACCTGTTAAAAGTCTATTTTTTCTAAGGGCTGCCGCACGTCTTCTATCTGTAATCTTCTGGTGAAGTAAAGCTGCTTCTCGCATTTCGCGCTCGCGCTGCTTGCGATCAGGCAAACTTCTAACCGGACGCATTTGATAATCAGTCTCTTTGCGGACGGCATTGCCATCGTTGTAATAGTAAGTCTTTAACTCCTGCATATCTCTATCCTCAATAACTAGCCTCTCAAACTAGTAATTAATTCTTAATTATTCATCGCCACGTTCAAAAACTCGAAGCTTCGCACTCTTTGAGCGAGAATTTGCTTCAAGCTCTTCATCACTAGGTAAAATAGGTTTTCTAGTAATAACTTTTCCCTTTGATTTCTTTCCACATACACAAACTGGGAAATTCTTTGGGCATGTGCATGGGTCTTCATTTCTCTTGAAGGCCACTTTTGTAATTCTATCCTCCAGTGAATGGAAGGTAATGATGCATAATCTTCCGCCTGGATTAAGTAAATCAATCATATCGTCTATATGATCTTCGAGAACTGTTAATTCTCTGTTTAACTCGATTCTAAGAGCCTGGTAGGTTCTCTTTGAAGGATGTCCCTGTCCTACCTGTGCTTTCTTAGGAATGCTTTCAGCTATAATTTTATTCAACTGTCCGGCTGTTAAAATTGGAGCTTTTTCTCTTTCCTTGAGAATGTTCTTAACAATTTGCTTCGAGAACTTCTCCTCTCCATATGTGTATAAGACTCTGGTTAAATCCTCTTCAGAATATGTATTAACAATATCTGCAGCCGTCATAGGATTATCCTTGTCCATACGCATATCAAGAGGTGCATCGTCTACTCGGTAGGTGAAACCTCTGTCGGCCTCATCCAACTGGAAGCTTGATACTCCAAGGTCTAGCATTATGCCATCCACCTTTGTGACACCGAGTTCCGCAAGTCGGTCCTTCATGAACTCATAATTACTATGAATCCTGGTGACCTTATCCCCGTAACAAGCAAGCCTCTCCCCAGCCGCCTTAAGGGCATCGGTGTCCTGATCAAATCCATATAGATGACCAGTTGTCAAATGGCTAGCTATCTCAAATGAGTGACCGCCTCCGCCTAATGTACCGTCAACATATATTCCATCAGGCTTAATATTCAAATTGTCTACTGTCTCATGTAAGAGAACTGAGTAATGATTGAATTCCATTAATTATTTACTCTCCTAAATAAGATGCTGTTACTATAGTCCAAGTCCGAGCTCAGCCATGTGCTCTGCTATCTCATCCATATCATCATAGGTTCCTTCCTCTGCCCAGCGTTCCTTAGACCAAATTTCAATTCTGTTAAGAACGCCTACGGAAACAACCTCTTTATCAATTCCAGCGTATTCTTTTAATGTAGCTGGAATAAGAACTCTTCCCTGCTTATCTATGTCACACTCTGCAGCACCTGCAAAGAAGAATCTTGAGAACTTTCTAGCATCCTTTGAAGTACGTGGAATCTCTCGGAACTTTTCTTCAATACTTTCCCATTCACTAAGTGGATAAACGAAAAGGCATCCATCAAGTCCCTTTGTTGCAACGAAGTGATCTCCTAACTGCTCACGAAACTTAGCAGGCATAATAAGACGATTCTTCGCGTCTAAATTGTGACTGTATTCGCCCATGAACATGAGACACTCCCTCCTTTCCAAATGGCAGACCGTCTCCAAATCAACCACTTTGTGACACTTTTATTCCACTTTCCTCCACTTTTAACTACATTTTATACTAATCCACCCTGTTACGCAACCCGAAAACCTTGAAAATTCAGTGTTTTTCAATAATCACCATATGTGGTGTAAAGTGGTGGCTTCACCCACAAATAACACTAAATATGTAAAAATTTGCATAAAAAAAAGACATTGGAATGTCCAATGCCTTTGATTGTTCTTGAAAAAATACAATTTTAATCATTTTTCTTTAAATTATATACAAATAATCCTGTTCCCAGAACCACAAGAATAGCTGCAAGCAACTGTGAAACTGGAATATTCGTATTCCAAAGCTTAAGTTGGTCTGTGCGAATGCCTTCAATCCAGAAGCGTCCCAATCCATAACCTACCAAGTATGTAAAGAAAATCTGTCCGTCAAACTTCTTTTTCTTTCTCATTAGAAGCATGATAATTAATAATCCAAGATTCCACAATGACTCATAAAGGAATGTAGGATGCACAGATATATAATCTACTCCTTCAATCTGAACAAGATTT
>JAFYYE010000119.1 GCA_017557715.1 Pseudobutyrivibrio sp. | reverse complement strand
TCAAAACAGGGCTAATTGACCTAGATTATTTTCGAAAGGAATACAACAGAATAAAGAAGTATCCGTTCTTTGTTATGCAGGGGCATCCAAGTTTTTGGGGAGAAGGAGATTTTGAGCGTTTTGATGAGATGCTCAATATTTTGGTTAAGGATGGAAATTCTTTTATCACAGTAGAAGAACTTGGAAAAATTAGTTTCCCAGAATATATGGATCACACACTGGAAGTTGAAATAGATTCGTTGGAAAGATTTTGGGAAAGTCATAGTCAAATTTACTTTTATGGAGCTGGAGATATAGGGCGTGAAGTGCTCCGATATATGAGCATAAGAGAAAAGAAACCATCTGGATTTGTTGTGTCAGATGGTAGAAGAACATTTAATGATGTATGTGGAATTCCAGTATATGAGCTGAAAGAGATTGTTAATAATAAGGATGTTGGAATAATACCAACTATAATTGGCAAGACTCACAAAGAGGTATTTTCAGATAAAGCGCTAGATGACATAGATGTTTGGGGGGCAAGTCAGCCAGAATTTTACGACCAAATAATTGACTATATTAGATATGATTTATCGAGATAGATGGGGTTCGAGTTATGAAGAAGGTCTCTGTAATTATACCAGTATACAATAGTGAAAAGACGCTAAAGAAAAGCGTAGATTCAGTGTTGAACCAGACACTAGAGGATTTGGAAATAATACTAGTAGATGATGGTTCTAAGGATTTATCTGCAGGGTTATGTGAGGATTACAGGGACAAGTATGCAAATATCAAAGTAGTTCACAAAGAAAATGGTGGATTAGTATCTGCAAGAAAAGCTGGACTAAACCTTGCTACAGGTGAATATGTTGGCTATGTAGATAGTGATGACTGGATTGAACCATCCATGTATGAAAAACTGTATTCAATTGCTAAAGAGCAAAATGTCGACATGGTGTCTTCGGGATATATATATGAAGGGGGATATCAGTCTTTTGAATGTGACTCTGTAGATGAAGGAAAGTACGTAGGAGAAAAATACAAAGAGCTGTTAGAAAAAGCTATTTTCAACATGGATGTTCAAGATTTAGGTTTAAGAGGGTCTTTGTGTTGTAAGTTGTTTAAAAGAGAGATTTTGGATAAGGTTCAGAACCTAATTCCAGATGAGATTTCATTTTCTGAGGACAAGCTATGCGCTATCACATATTTATTAAATGCTGAAAGTGCCTATGTGGTTAAGGATTGTTATTATCACTATATAATGAATTCAGAGTCCATGACGGTGGAGCCTAAACCTGATTATTTGAATAAGGTTAATGCTATATACAAGTATTTTTGCACTCTATATGAACATCCTAGATTCACAGAGAATATGCGAGCTCAGGCAGAGTTATACGTAACCCAGCAGTTAATAAAAGGAATTAATTCTAGAATGGGATTCTCTATTAAAAATCTTATGTGGATTGATTCTGAATGGATGTACAAAATACCTGAGAAAGCAAATATCATACTGTGCGGTTCGGGTGCTTTATTGAATACATATGCAAGACAGGTGGAGAATTCTGAGAGGTTACATTTAGTTACAGCAGTGGATAATCCAGCTGACGTGAGCAAATACGAATTTGATTATGTAGTTATTACTTATAAGTATCTTCCAAAGGTAGAGGAGATAAAAAAAGAACTAGTTGAACGTGGTATAGAGGAAAATAAGATACTTTGGTTTGAACAAAAAGAAATCTTTTGGAAATATGCTAAAGATGCAGGGCTTTGCTAAACATGAGTAAATTAATTCGTTTAACATCAGAAAATATGAATCAGTTATCAAGCAGTGATGTCTGCTTGATTTCTTATGCTGAAAATTATTTAGATGATATGCAAGCGGAGTTGGGACAGGGGTTTATAGAAAAGATAAATTACTATGTTGATATCGCTAATAAAGGCGGAGATAAGAACTACAAAGATAAGATGATTAAGAGATTGTCCTTATCAGATGTTGCTAGCCTTGATGACACAACAAACTTAGTAATTGTTGATGATTACTATAGGGAAGTATTAGAGCAATTTCAAAATGCCACTAAAATAAATAGAAATATTTATTTATATGCTAATAAAGAAACAGCATATGATTTGGACTATAGGGCTCAATATGAGAATCAGCC
>JAFYYE010000009.1 GCA_017557715.1 Pseudobutyrivibrio sp. | reverse complement strand
GATCTGGATTGTATCGGGAAGCCATGAAATTTGCGGCTGCGCATGATCTGCCGATTCTGGCTCATTGTGAGGATATCAATCTGGTGCAGGGCGGCGTTATGAATATGGGCTCACGTTTTGATGATTTAGGAGAGAAGGGCATCAGCAACGCTGTTGAAAACATTATCGAGGTTCGAGATATTATGCTTGCTGAGGAGACTGGCGCAACTCTTCATTTATGCCACTGCTCAACAAAAGAAAGTTATGATATTATTAAAGAAGCAAAGGCTAGAGGCATAAAGGTCTCTGGTGAGGTTTGCCCTCATCACTTTACATTGACTGAGGATGATATCATCCCAGGAGATGGCAATTATAAAATGAATCCTCCTGTTCGTACAATGGAGGATAGAGAAGCTCTAAGACGTGGTTTAGCTGAGGGAGTCTTTGAGGTCATTTCTACCGACCACGCTCCACATACAGCAGAGGAAAAAGCAAAAGGCTTTGCCTCACCATTTGGTATCGTAGGCTTAGAGACTTCAGCAAGTCTTACTTATACTGAGCTTGTATTATCAGGCTTAATAACTCCACTAACAATGGCTGCATATATGAGTAGCAATCCAGCAAGAATACTTGGTCGTGAGGATTTAGGAAATATCGCTCCAGGCAAGGCGGCAGATATTACAATCTTCGACCCTACAGTAGAGTACCAGATTCACGCAGATGATTTCGTTGGTAAGTCTAAGAATATGCCTTACGAAGGTCGACAGGTTCAAGGCAAGGTTATAAAAACAATTTACGGAGGAAGAGTAATCTATGACACGCATGCTAAAAGCTAACTGTAAGGCAAGCTTTTAGTATGCTATGAAAAAGGAGAATCTTATGATAACTAAATTAATTAATCAAATCCAGGAAAAGAACGCGCCAATCGTTGTTGGTCTCGACCCAACCATGAAACTAATGCCAAAGTCATTGGTAGATAAATACATAAGTGAATATGGCCAGACACTTGAAGCAGTTGGTGAGGCTATGTTTGACTATAACCGTCAGATTATGGATGCCTGTGCAGATTTAATCCCTGCAGTAAAGCCACAGATTGCCATGTACGAAAGCTTTGGCATTCCAGGTATGATTGCTTACAAGAAAACAGTTGATTATGCAAAGGAGCTTGGTCTCATCGTCATCGCTGATATCAAGCGTGGCGACATCGGCTCTACATCTACAGCATATGCTCTTGGTCACCTTGGCTCAGTTCAGGTTGGAGATTACAAGTATCAGGGCTTTGATGCAGATATGGCCACTGTAAATCCTTACCTTGGTTCAGATGGTGTAAAGCCTTTCGTGGATGTTTGTAAAGAGGAGGACAAGGGAATCTTCGTCCTTTGCAAGACTTCAAATCCTTCTTCTGGAGAGTTCCAGGACAGACTCATCGATGGCAGACCTCTTTACGAGCATATGGCAGAGAAGATTGAGGAGTGGGGTGCCGAAACAAGAGAAGGCTACTATTCAAATGTGGGTGCCGTTGTAGGTGCCACATATCCAGAAATGGGAGCAAAGCTTCGCAAGCTTATGCCTCATACATATATCCTTGTGCCAGGCTACGGTGCACAGGGCGGCAAGGGCAAAGACCTTGTAAACTTCTTCAACGAGGATGGCCTCGGGGCTATCGTAAATTCCAGCCGTGGAATTATTGCAGCATATCAGCAGGAAAAATACGCAAAGTACGGCGAGGAAAATTTCGCAGGTGCAAGTAGGGCAGCCGTGGAAGATATGCTTGCAGATATTAGAGGAGCGTTAAAATAATGAAAATTAAAGAAACAGCCGTAGTTTTATGGCAGGAGAAATTAGCCGAGGGCATCTACAGCCTTACTTTAGAAACAAGCATAGTTGACTACGCCATCCCAGGCCAATTCATCAGCATCTTTTCAAATGATGGCAGCAAGCTGCTTCCACGCCCAATCAGCATTTGTGAGATTAACAAGGAGTATGGCACCCTCAGAGTAGTGTACCGTGTGGCAGGCGCAGGCACTGAGGAATTCTCTAAGCTTAAAAGCGGTGATAAGATAGAAGTCATGGGACCTCTCGGAAATGGATTCCCATTGGAAGGTAAAAATGCAATCGTTGTAGGTGGTGGAATTGGCGTGCCTCCTATGCTTGAGCTGGCAAAACAGCTGAAGGGCAATGTGACAGCTGTCATGGGTTATCGCAATGATGATCTTTTCCTTGCCGAGGAATTCCAAAAAGTTGTAAATCATCTATACATAGCTACAGACGATGGTTCGGTGGGTGTTCACGGAACAGTTGTGGATGCTATGAGAGAAAAAGATTTGGTGGCAGATGTAATCTATGCCTGCGGTCCAAAGCCAATGCTTCGCGCTGTGGCAGATTTTGCATTGGAGAATCAAATCAAGTGCTATGTTTCTATGGAAGAGCGTATGGCCTGTGGCGTAGGTGCTTGTCTTGGCTGTGTTTGTCAGTCCAAGGAAGTGGACGACCATAGTCATGTAAATAATAAAAGAGTTTGTAAAGACGGACCAGTATTCTTATCTACGGAGGTAGTGTTATAATGAAGACATCAGTTACCATTGCAGGTGTTGAGTTTCAGAATCCAATCATGGAGGCATCAGGCACCTTCGGTTCGGGCATGGAATATTCCGAGTTTGTAGATTTGAATAAGTTAGGAGCAGTAGTTACAAAGGGCGTGGCAAATGTACCATGGCCTGGTAATCCTACACCTAGAATTTGCGAGGTTTCCTCTGGTATGCTTAACGCAATCGGTCTTCAGAATCCAGGGGTAGAGGTATTCTGCGAAAGAGATTTAAAATTTCTTGAACAGTTCAAAAAAGCAAAAGTTGTGGTTAATGTTTGCGGCCATTCAGCCGAAGAATATATTGAAGTGGTAGAGAGACTGGCTAACGAGCCTAGGGTCGATATGTTGGAAATCAACATCTCATGTCCCAACGTAAAAGAGGGCGGTATCGCCTTTGGGCAGGACCCTAAAGCTGTTGAAGCGATTACTCGTCAGGTCAAGGCTCACGCTAAGCAGCCTATCGTTATGAAGCTTTCACCAAATGTTACTGACATCAAGGTGATGGCTAAGGCAGCCGAGGCAGGCGGCGCAGATGCCATTTCCCTTATCAATACCCTTACAGGTATGAAAATCGATGTAGAACGTCAGAACTTCGTTCTCGCGAATAAAACCGGTGGTATGTCAGGCCCCGCAGTTCATCCAATTGCAGTTAGAATGGTTTATGAATGTGCGAATGCAGTATCAGTTCCAATCATCGGCATGGGTGGTATCACCACCTGGCAGGATGCAATAGAAATGATGCTTGCTGGTGCTACAGCTGTCTCTGTTGGCACTGCAAATTTCTTTAATCCTACAGCTACACTGGATATTCTGTCCGGCATTGAAGACTACATGGTTCGCAAGAATATTGAGGACATCAATTCTATCGTAGGTATTGTAAAGTAAATAGGGGTCTGCTTGTGAAAATTTTGGTAATGTACATAATAAGATAACTGTGTCGTAGTTCTCGTGTTGTGTCATAGTTCACTGAATGTTCAGACAATTTACTCAGAATATTCCGTGACACTTTCAAATCAATTTGCTACACTTTAGATACACTCACACAAAAATTATCTTATTTATAACGATTTACTTAAGATTTCGAAAGGAGGGGAGCTGATGAAGTTCAAGAAGATAGGTGAAGACAAAATTCGTTGCGTCATCACCAAAGAAGAAATGGAACAGAACGGCATGGAGCTTGGAGATTTCGTCAGTGACCAGGAAAAGACCCAAAGCTTTATCAGGGATATCTTAGCAGAAGCGTGTGAGACCCTCGGAATAGAGACTCATGCAAAAGCATATAGTGTTCAGATGACAGTTATGCCTCAGGGTGATGTAGCATTACTCATATCCCCGGATTCAAGTTCTGGACTTGCAACGGCTATTGAAGAATTAAAGAAGCATCTTACAGGTTTACAGGAGACATTATCTACTACCAAAAAGGAACAGCTTGTTTCTGGTAGTACAGCAGATGTGCCTGTTCAGCCAGTACATACACTTAGAGATGACAAGGACGAGGTGACAGACCAGTATCTGGATACCCCATTGTGGGCAATACTTCCAAGTTTGGATGCATCAATCGATCTTTGCAAACACATCCCAAAATATGAAGGCATTCAGAGTGTGCTGTATCGTTACGGCGATGACTATTACGTTAAGCTTAATTTCCAGCTGACACGTCGTCAGATATCAGCAGTAATTCTTGTTATTGCTGAGTACGCAAGCCAGATGTTTACAGAGAGCTTCGACGGAGCATTTCTGTTAGAGCATGGCGATGTAATCTGTGAGGACTGCATCAATGTACTGTCAAAAATTTAATATAATGAATATTTAGGATTCTAGTCTTCGGGCTAGAATCCTTTTTTTGATTGATGGGGAAATTTGAAGGATAGTTAAAACTAACTCGCTATTTTTTATAATATATGATAAAGTATAGCTATTCGGGCGAGTAACAATACTCGCCCAGTTTAAACACATACGATGGAGGATTTAGATATGTTACCAGAGCAGTCAATTGAATTTAGATATGACACACAGCTTCTTATCGAGGGCGAGGATCTTGATGAGGATGCAATCAACGATTATATTACAGAGAACTTCAAGGGGGATTGCCTTCTTGCAGTAGGTGATGAGGAGCTTATTAAGATTCACTATCACACAAACGAGCCATGGAAGGTATTAGAGTACTGCCGTACACTTGGCGAGATTTATGATATCGTTATTGAAGATATGGATAGACAGGCAAGGGGACTTCAAGGATAGGAGATAGGGGGACCCCCGCCAGGGGGAGAACCTGTCTCTCACAGCAGGCCCATTGCCGAAGGCAATTTGCATGGGCCTTGCTTTCCCGAAAGGAATCTAGATGAATAATAGTTTTATTTTAAGAGGAGGCATTGCCTTCTCCGAAGACAAAGACAGAATAACTACATATTATAGAGGATACATTGTCTGCGTAGATGGAATCTGCAAGGGTGCATTCCCTACATTGCCAGAGGAATATAACGAGCTCCCACTTTATGATTATGGTGAGAGACTCATCATCCCAGGTATGACAGATTTACATGTGCATGCGCCTCAGTACACTTTCCGTGGAATCGGTATGGATGCAGAGCTTTTAGAGTGGCTTTCCACATACACATTCCCAGAGGAGGCAAAGTATGCTGACCTCGAATACGCTCGCAGAGCTTACAAGTATTTCACAGAGGATTTGCGCAGATGCTTCTCTACTCGTGCAGTAGTTTTCGGTACCTTACATAATGAGGCTACTATCGAGCTTATGAATCAGCTTGAGGAGACCGGCCTTATTACTTATGTTGGTAAGGTTAATATGGATAGAAATGGTGGAGAGAATCTTCAGGAAGAAGATGCAGCAGCCTCTCTTCAGGCTACTCGCGAATGGCTTGAAACCATCAAAGGTCGATACGTAAATACGAATCCAATTCTCACACCAAGATTTATTCCATCATGCTCTGATGAGCTTATGAAGGGGCTTGGCGAATTATCAAAAGAGACGGGTCTTCGTATTCAGTCACATCTTTCTGAAAATCATTCTGAGATAGCTTGGGTAAAGGAGCTTGTTCCAGAATCTTCTTGCTATGCCAACGCTTACGAGCTTTTTGATACAATGGGCACTCCAGAATGTCCTACTATCATGGCACATTGCGTTCACTCAGATGATAAGGAAATGGAGATTTTAAAGAAGCATGGTGCTTATATTGCTCACTGTGCCGATTCAAATATGAATCTTACTTCAGGTATTGCACCAATCAGAAAGTTCCTTGATGCTGGTGTAAATATCGGTCTTGGTACTGATGTTGCAGCAGGTTCTTCTATGAACATGGTCAAGACTATGCTTATCACTCTTCAGGCTTCAAAGATGTACTATCGTCTTGTTGATCAGAATATTAAGCAACTTACCTTCGAGGAAGTTTTCTACCTTGCAACTATGGGCGGTGGAAGTTACTTTGGAAAGGTTGGTACTTTCAAAGAAGGTTATGATTTTGATGCGGTGGTTATCGACGATAGCAAGATGTTCTCCATGAGAGATATGTCTATTCGTGAGCGCATCGAGAGAATGTGCTACAACGATGCCGATGCCAACATAAAAGACAAATTTGTAAAGGGTAAGAAAGTGTTCACAGCTCTTGATAATTAAGGCTTTTTAGGTAGTCTTAGAATTATCAGAAAAATATACAATAAATATTGAAAAAACTGTTAAATAAAAGTGTCTAGTATTGCTAGACACTTTTTTTAGGTGTATGGTGAAACCATACGAATATAATTCGGTTACACTTTATCCGTCAAGTAGTTTGTTTATACACATTGCTAAATTTGTATCTTATATTTTTGTGCGAAAAGACTAAAATAGGGGATATGTTTGGCGAGGCAAATCTTGTCAGAAAAAGTGATAAACGTAAGGAGGTGTTTTCTTGAATTTAGCAGAAGAGCTTATTGAAGAGCTAAATTGTGAAGCCGTTTTTACCCTCCATTTAGGTAGCATCGAGATTCCAGTCATGGAATCGGTTGTAGTTACCTGGATTGTAATGGGCATTCTCATTCCACTGGCCATATTTTTGACAACAGGGTTGAGAACACAAAATATCAGCAAGAAGCAAGCCTGTGCCGAGTTTATTTACGAGAAGCTCACTGGAATTGTAGGTGGCATGCTCGGTGAAGAAGCGAAGCAATACACAGGTTATCTTTCAACAGTCCTGTTATACATTGGTCTTTCAAATATAATAGGCTTGATTGGATTTAAATCCCCAACAAAGGATTTGAATGTCACATTGGCATTAGCACTTATGAGTATCATTCTTGTTGAAGGCGCAGGAATATATCAACACGGAGTTAGAAAGTGGCTGCACAACTTTACAGAGCCAGTCGCAATCGTAACCCCATTCAACATCCTTGATGTATTCACAAGACCATTGTCTTTGTGCATGCGACTTTTCGGAAATGTACTTGGTGCATTCGTAATTATGGAATTACTTAAGATTGTATGTCCACCAGTTATCCCGGCAGTCTTCAGCTTATACTTTGACTTGTTCGACGGACTGTTACAGGCATACGTTTTCGTGTTCCTGACATCTTTATACATTAAGGAAGCAGTAGAGTAGAGTAACATCGTAAAAGTTAGTAAAGAAATTTTATTATATTTTTAAAACTTTAATGAGCTTGTAGCTATCAATCTCTAATATTTCTTTAGCGAGACATGTAGTCGAGCGGAGAAATCATTAGGATTGAGAGCGTAACAAGCGTACTACAGGAGGAAAAATTTATGAACACACTTATAGCTATTGGAGCAGGTATCGCAGTTGTTACTGGTCTTGGAGCCGGAATCGGTATCGGTATTGCAACAGGTAAGGCATGCGAAGGTATCGCACGTCAGCCAGAGGCAGAAGGAAAGATTCAGAAGAACCTTATCTTAGGTTGTGCCCTTGCAGAGGCAACAGCTATTTATGGTTTCGTAATCGCACTTATGATTATTGTCATGTTGCAATAAAACAGAGCCAAGTAAATCTTAGTTTAATGTAATGCTTGCATTAAACATTAAGATAAGATTTATTTGGTGAGTACACATCAATGAGCAAAAGGAAAGCAATGAAATTGCGATTTTGCGAATGAGGTGTTCTGTTTTATTGAATGTATAAATTTGAAAGAGGATAGATAAAAATGATTAATGTTTCATTTTGGAATATACTCTGGACTGTTGTAAACCTTTTGATTCTTTGTGTTGCTTTCAAGCATTTCTTTTTCAAGAGAATCGATAACATCATTGTTAAGCGCCAGGAAGAGGCGAAGGAAATTTACGACAAGGCCGAGGAAAAGAATAGACAGGCTGATGAGTATGTAAAGCAGTATGAAGATAAGCTTGCTAACGTAGAGTCTGAGAAGAAGCAGATTATTCTTGAGGCAAGAAAGACAGCAGATGGTCAGTATCAGAAGATTATTGCTGAGGCTCAGGAAGATGCCAAGACTATTCATGAGACTGCTGTTGCAGAAGCAACAATCGAGAAGAACAAGATTATTTCCAGTGCTAAGAAGGAAATTGCTGACATGGTTGTTGAGGCAACTGCAAAGGTTATTGGAAGTAGGACAGGGGCTGATATTGATAGCCAGTTGTTTGATGATTTTATTGATAAAGCAGGTGAATAACAGTGACAGATAAGACTTTTAATTACATTAGTGATTTACATAGCATTAAAAATGCGCAGGCTCACTTGCAGAATGCTGCGTCTATTATTGACGTAGTTCCAGCAATTGGTGAAGAGCTTGCAGATCCTACTGTACCTGACTCTAAAAAGTATATGGTGATTGATAAGATTTTCCCACGTGATATTCGTGATTTTATCAAGAGCCTTTGCGATAATGGAGATTTTGATCTGTTCGGTGAAATCGTCGCTGACTACAAGACTTTCCTTGAGAATCAGGGTGAGAACATTGAGTATGCGACTCTTAAGTATGTTACAGAACCTACCGAGCAGCAGCTTTCAGGAATCAGAAAGTTCCTTGCTAAGGAATATGGAAATGAAGATATTCTTATCAAGAAGGAACAGGATGTATCTCTTAAGAGCGGTTTCGTTCTTACAGTAGGTTCTCGTGAGTACGATTGGAGCGAGCAGAGCCGTATCGAGCAGCTTTCACAGAGAATCAATGAGGCTGTTCAGAAGAGTACAGTAGATGAAAATATTCTTTCAATTTTAAAATCTAGTATTGATGATTTTGAGGTTAAGGATAAGGAAGTCGGCGTAGTTAAATGGGTAGGTGATGGTATCGTTAATATCGATGGTATCGACCACGCATTTTACGGTGAAATCGTTATCTTTGATTGTGGTGTAAAGGGAATGGTTCAGGATATCCGCCGCGATGAAATCGGTGTTATCCTTTTCGACCGTGATACAGATATCAAGGAAGGTTCAAAGGTTGTTCGTACTGGCAAAATGGCTGGTATCCCAGTTGGTGAAGGCTTCCTTGGAAGAATCGTTGATGCCCTCGGTACACCTATAGATGGAATGGGCGATATTGACGCTGAAGGTTTCAGACCAGTTGAGTGCCCAGCACCTTCAATTGTTGATAGAAAATCAGTTAGCCAGCCAATGGAGACAGGTCTTCTTTCAATCGATTCAATGTTCCCAATCGGTCGTGGTCAGCGTGAGCTTATCATCGGTGACAGACAGACAGGTAAGACATCAATTGCCACTGATACAATTATCAATCAGAAGGGCAAGGACGTTGTCTGCGTTTATGTTGCAATTGGCCAGAAGGCATCTACAGTTGCAAAGCTTGTTAACACATTAAAGGAGCACGGTGCTATGGACTACACTATCATCGTTAGTGCCACAGCAGCAGATCCAGCTCCACTTCAGTATATTGCACCATATGCAGGTACTGCTCTTGCAGAGTATTTCATGTACTCAGGTAAGGATGTACTTATTGTATATGATGATTTATCAAAGCACGCTGTTGCATATCGTGCTATTTCACTTTTGCTTGAGCGTTCACCAGGACGTGAGGCATACCCAGGTGATGTATTCTACTTACACTCAAGACTTCTTGAGCGTTCAGCGAGAATCACTCCAGAGGCAGGAGGTGGCTCTATCACAGCTCTTCCTATTATTGAGACACAGGCAGGCGATTTATCAGCATATATCCCTACAAACGTTATCTCAATTACTGACGGTCAGATTTTCCTGGAGTCTCAGTTGTTTAATGCAGGTCAGAGACCAGCGGTTAACGTAGGTCTTTCAGTATCCCGTGTAGGTGGTGCAGCTCAGACAAAGGCTATGAAGAAGGCCGCAGGTTCTATTCGTATTGATCTTGCTCAGTACAGAGAAATGGAAGTCTTTACACAGTTCTCATCAGACCTTGATGATGCAACTAAGAGACAGTTGGCTCACGGACGTTCCCTAATGGAACTCTTAAAGCAGCCACTTAACAGACCATTCTCTATGGCAGAGCAGGTTATCATTCTTGTGGCAGCAAATGCACATATTTTTAGTGACTTAGATGTTATGGCAATCAAGAAATTCAGAATGGATATGCTTGATTACTTCCATGAGAATCATAGCGATATTATTAATCAGCTTACATCTACTAAGAATATGACAGATGAATTAAAGGACAATATCATCGAAGCAGCTACTGAGTTTAAAAACAATCAGGAGTAAGCTATGGCAAGTACAAAAGAAATCCAGAATAGAATAAATAGTATTCAGGATACAATGAAGATTACAAATGCCATGTACATGATGTCCTCAATGAAGCTTAGAAAGGCAAAGCAAAAGCTTCTTGATACAGAACCTTTCTTTGAGGAAGTTCAAAGAGGGCTGGCTGAAAACCTTGTTCATTTTCCAGATATACGTCATATCTATTTTGATAATCGTGTAGAAGATGAGCAGGAATGTGTAAAACATAGAGGTTTTATCGTTTTCACTGGTGATAAGGGTATGGCAGGTGCCTACAACCACAACGCCATCAAGCTGGCACTTGATAGAATTTCCGATTTGGCACCAGATGAGTACACATTGTTTGTTGTTGGTGAAGTTGGACGAAATTTCTTTATCAACGCTGGATACAATGTGGATGAGAATTTCAGATTTTCATCAAACAACCCATCCATGCACAGAGCCCGTGTTATTTCCGAGTACATGATTGAGAAATACAATGCGGGTGAACTGGATAGAATTGATGTCATCTACACAAAGATGTTGAATTCAGTTACTGAGGAGACATGTGTAGAGCGTCTTCTTCCTCTTAGAACTCAGAAGTTCATTAAGGAAAAGGCCAAGGAAATCCAGGAGGACGTTGAGGGAACAGGTAAGGCAGCACAGGAAATGAAGTCAGGTGTTAAGCACGTTCACTCAATCAACAGCTACGAGTACGAGGCTGCTACAAAGGGTGGAGATAAATGGATGCCATTTTATCCTTCATTGAAGTCAGTATTGGAACAGTTGGTGCACAACAACTTCACTGGATTCGTCTACGGTGCTCTTGTAGAGTGCTCAGCCAGTGAGGAAAACGCCAGAATGATGGCGATGCAGTCAGCTACAGACAATGCAGAGGCAATTCTTCGTGAATTATCTATAGAATACAACAGAGTGCGTCAGGCACAGATTACACAGGAAATCACTGAGGTAATCAGTGGTGCCAAGGCACTTAAAAAGAAGAAAGCAAAAAAGTAGGAAGTTAGTTCTACATTAAGAAAGGAACGAACATGAAATTAAAAGGAAAAATCGTACAGGTTTCAGGACCTGTCGTAGATGTAGAATTTTCAGAGAATGACCTACCAGCCATTAGAGATGCCCTTTACGTTATGGTAGGGGATGAGAAGAGAGTAATGGAAGTTTCTCAGCACATCGGACTTGGTGTTGTAAGATGTATCTTACTTGCACCATCTGAGGGACTTGCCCGTGATATGGAGGTTATTGCTACAGGAGAGAGCATCACTGTTCCTGTTGGAGAGTGTACTCTTGGTAGACTGTTCAATGTTCTCGGCGACACACTTGATAAGGGTGAGAAGCTTGATAACGAAGAGCATTGGAGCATTCACCGTGAGCCTCCTACATTCGAGGACCAGAGCCCAGTTGTTGAGATGCTTGAGACTGGTATCAAGGTTATCGACCTTCTTGCTCCTTATGCTAAGGGTGGTAAGGTCGGACTTTTCGGTGGTGCCGGTGTAGGTAAGACTGTACTTATTCAGGAGCTTATCCACAATATCGCTACAGAGAGCGGCGGTTATTCAATCTTTACAGGTGTTGGTGAGCGTTCCCGTGAAGGTAATGACCTTTGGACAGAAATGGCTGAGTCAGGAGTTCTTGATAAAACAGCCTTAGTGTTTGGTCAGATGAACGAGCCACCTGGAGCACGTATGCGTGTTGCTGAGACAGGTCTTACAATGGCCGAGTATTTCCGTGATGTTCAGAAGCAGGGCGTGCTTTTATTCATCGATAATATTTTCCGTTTCGTACAGGCAGGTTCAGAGGTTTCAGCCCTTCTTGGT
>JAFYYE010000118.1 GCA_017557715.1 Pseudobutyrivibrio sp. | reverse complement strand
TATTCCAGAAACATTCTTAATATCTTCTATTGAAGCAAAATCTCCATTTGCTTTTCGATAAGCTACTATCTGATTTGCCTTGGTTTGGCCTATGCCTGGAAGAGTAGTAAGTTCTGCCTCTGTGGCGGTATTTATATTGATAAGTCCATCGTCTTCAGATGACTTTTCCTGCTGTTCAATCTCTTTGCGCTCTTCTATTGAATAGATATAAAGCTTTTGTCCATCTTCTAATAAAGATGCCTGATTGATATCAGAATCGTCCGCTGAATCCAACAAACCACCTGCAGCTTCAATAGCTGCATAGACCCTAGAACCTGTTGAAAGACTATATACGCCAGGCTTTTTAACTGCTCCTGCAACCTGAACAAATATCACCTGAGGCACTACCTCTTGAATATCGACGGATTGTTCCTCTTCGTCTGTTTCATTAACCAGCTCTGTGGATTGAAAATATGATGTCTGCCCGCAACCAGAAAAAGATAAAAAAATCAGGCTACAAAGCACAAGACTAAATAATTTTTTCATGTTATCTCCTATTCTAAAAATAATTAGCATAGGAAATGTCAGTATCACTTGTTCATTGTAGCCAATATTTGAAAATATTACAAGAGTTTTACGTTATTATTTCGAGAGTTTTTTCATAACTTTATTCAC
Organism: Pseudobutyrivibrio sp.; assembly: GCA_017557715.1. Taxonomy (GTDB): domain Bacteria; phylum Bacillota; class Clostridia; order Lachnospirales; family Lachnospiraceae; genus Pseudobutyrivibrio. Next base: position 3,661 of record JAFYYE010000118.1, on the reverse strand, counting down.
ATCAGTAGCAAACCCTTGATTTTATAAGAAAGAATCAAATATTTTTTCCAACTTTTCTTTAAATTCATCTACGTCGTTTTCTGTAATAACTAGTGGTGGAAGAAGTCGCAAAACATCCTTTCCAGCAGATAAAACAACCAAATGCTCTTCTAATAAAGCTTTAGAAACTACTTCCTTCACAGGAATTGTCAAAACCAATCCCTGCATTAATCCTAAGCCTCTTCTTTCTGTAACAAAATCATATTTAGCTACAAAAACATCCAAAACATCTTCGAGATATGCAGAGATTTTATTAACATGCTCGATAAGCTTGTATTCCTCAAACATATCAAAGACTTGAGAAACTGCAGCTGTACAAAGAGGATTTCCACCATAAGTCGTGCCATGGTCACCTGGCACAAGCGACTGCTCAGCCACTTTATCTGTCACACAAAATGCTCCAATAGGAACACCATTTCCAAGTGCCTTCGCTGTAGTTAAAATATTTGGCTTTATATCATACTGCTGAAATGCATACATACTTCCTGTACGACCCATTCCACACTGCACCTCATCTAAGATAAGAAGTATCCCCTCATCATCACAAAGCTCTCGCACCTTTTTCAAGAACTCTTTATCTGCAGGATAAAGACCGCCCTCTCCCTGAACAGTCTCCATGATAATTGCGCAAGTATTATCGTTAAGATTTGCCAAAACTGAACCAAAATCATTAAAAGTGGCAAATTTAACACCTGACATAAGCGGATAAAATGGCTCACGATAATGCTCAGTACCCGTCACAGAAAGAGAGCCAACTGTACGTCCATGGAAACTATTTTCCATGGCAATAATCTCATAATCTCCAGGTCCTTTATTCGTATATGCGAACTTCTTAGCAGTCTTTAAAGCACCTTCAATTGCCTCTGCTCCAGAATTAGTAAAGAACACCTTGTCCATTCCAGATGCCCTAGAAAGTTTCTCCGCAGCCTCTATCATTGGAACATGATAATAGAGATTTGATGTATGAGTTATTCTCTTGAGCTGCGTAATAAGAGCTTCCTCATAATCTTCATTACCATAACCAAAAGCCATTACGCCAATTCCAGAAGCAAAATCCAGATACTCCTCATCCAGCTCGTCGTATATATGAACCCCTTTTCCATAATCAAAAATAACAGGAAATCGATTATATACATGTAATAAATTCTTATCTGCCTTCTCGATATATTCCTTTTTATTCATCGTAATACCTCGTATCTTTATTGCTAATAATAGCTGTTCCAATACCTCTGTTAGTAAAGAATTCCAAAAGCAGGCAATGAGCAATTCTTCCATCCAAAATATGGACTCTGCTAACCCCCTGCTCAATTGCATCAATGCAATTTGTTAACTTAGGAAGCATTCCGCCGCCAATATAACCATCACCTATAAGTGCTCTAGCCTCATCAACAGTCATCTCAGAAATAAGTGTTTCAGGATCATCTTTATCCTTATAAACTCCTTCGATATCTGTAAGGAATGCCAATTTTTCTGCATTAAGTGCCTTTGCAATAGCACAGGCAGCATCATCTGCATTTATATTATAGGTTTCAAAATTATCATCCATTCCTATAGGGCATACAATTGGAAGGAAATCTTTTTCTAGAAGATCTAATAAAATCTTTGGATTAACATCTGTGATTTCTCCAACAAAGCCAATATCCTGCCCATCAGAAAGCTTCTTCTCCACTTTTAAAAGACCACCATCTTTGCCAGATACTCCTACAGCATTTACACCCAGCGCCTGAACATTCTGCACTAAGGACTTATTTACCTTGTTGAGCACCATCTCCGCAATTTCCATGGTAGCTTCATCTGTCTTGCGAAGACCGTTAATAAATTCTGGCTTGATGCCATTTTTCTCAACCCATTTGCTGATTTCTTTACCACCGCCATGAACAATAATTGGCTTGAAGCCGACGAGCTTAAGTAATGTTACATCCTGAATAACCTGCTTCTTCAATTCTTCATCTACCATGGCACTGCCGCCATATTTTACAATCATAATCTTACGATTAAATCTTTGAATATATGGTAAAGCCTCAATTAAAACCTGAGCCTTATCCAAAATAGGCTGCATACTGCTATCCATATCATTTCCTCCTATGATCTATAATCTGCATTAATCTTTACGTAGTCGTAAGTTAAATCGCATCCCCATGCAGTGGCCTCAGCTTCGCCTTCATTCATATTTACAAATACAGTTACTGCATCAGCCTTCATTATTTCAAGAGCTTTGTCCTCATCAAAAACAATAGGTGTTCCCTTGTCAAAGACCTTTAATTCCCCATTAACACTTCTAAAGAAAAGCTCCACATCATTTTGATCAAAGTCAGCACCTGAATAACCCATGGCACAAAGGAAACGACCAAAGTTTGCATCACATCCAAAAATAGCTGCCTTCGAAAGATTTGAACCAACAATTGCTCTTGCCAAAGTTTTTGCATCTTCCTTTGACTTTGCATTTACAACCTTTGCTTCAAAAAGCTTGCTGGCGCCTTCACCATCTGCTGCCATTCTCTTTGCCAGATTCGTACATACGAATTTAAGAGCCTCCTTGAAGCTTTCGTAATCTTCATCTTCACTGGAAATTTCTTCATTACCAGCCAAACCATTTGCCATACAAATCAATGTATCGTTTGTAGAAGTATCACCATCTACAGTTATCATATTAAAACTATCAGAAACAACTTCGCTTACAGCTTTCTGTAACAAGCTTTTTTCAATAGCCACATCTGTTCCAAGAAAAGCCAGCATCGTGCACATGTTAGGATGAATCATTCCTGAGCCCTTGCTCATTCCGCCCAGTGTAGCTTTAATACCTCCCACTTGGAACTCTACAGCAATTTCTTTATTTACTGTATCAGTAGTCATAATAGCCTTTGATGCTGCTGTTCCTGCATTAATGCTACTGTCAAGATTTGGAGCCATTGCCTCTACTCCTGCTACAAGTTTATCCACTGGCAACTGCATCCCAATTACTCCTGTAGAAGCTACAGCAACTGTATCAAATGGTACGCCAAGAGTCTTCTCAACACCTTTTGCTGTAGCCTCGCATGCATCAAAGCCTTCCTTTCCAGTACAGGCATTAGCTATTCCTGAATTAATTACTACAGCCTGCATAGGTTTATTCGACTTTACGATATTCATATCCCACTGAACACATGCTGCCTTAACCACATTACTTGTAAAAGTTCCGGCACTTACACATGGCTTTTCAGAAAAAATCATCGCCATATCAGTTCGTCCCTGATATTTTATTCCTGCAGCACAGCTTGCAGCTTTAAATCCTTTTACCGCTGTAATTCCACCTTGAATTTCTTTCATGTTATTTCTCCTGTTATTTATTGAAAGCTGTAATGTTTTCCTCGTTCAAAACAAAATCATAAACATTTAAGTCATCACGCATAATCCATTGCTCAGCCTGCCAAAAACCATTTCCAAGCTTATTCTCTTTGAATGCCACCAGCTGAATCTTGTTGATTCCTTCTTCCTTTAATCTAACCATAGCCTCCGATGCCATAGCCTTTCCAATACCGTGTTTACGATAATCCTCATGCACGCATACATGATAAAAACAAGCTCTTCTGCCATCGTGTCCCACAAGTATCGAACCTACAATCTTTCCATCAGAAACTGCCAC
>JAFYYE010000117.1 GCA_017557715.1 Pseudobutyrivibrio sp. | reverse complement strand
GGCAGCGGAGTTAATGTTTTAGATATTACTCAGACTATTGTTCAGGGATTCTTCAACATGATGATGATTGTAGATATTAATGCTGCTACAAAGTCTTTTGGTGAAATCCAGAAGGACCTTGAAGCTCTCGGTGAGGAAATCGGAGTTCAGGTTAAGGCTCAAAAAGAAGCAATCTTTGACGAAATGCACAGAATTTAATAGGGGGCAGCATGGTAACATTAAAAGAAGTAATCGAAACTAATAAAATGGTTGAAGAGCAGACACTTGATGTCCGCACCATCACCATTGGTATCAGCCTTCTTGAGTGCATCGACTCAGATTTAAAGAAGGTTAATGAAAACGTATACAATCGCATCACTACAGTTGCGAAGGATTTAGATAAGGTTGCAAAGGAAATTGAAAGAGACTACGGTATTCCAATCGTAAACCGTCGAATCTCAGTCACTCCAATTGCACTTGTTGGTGGTGCTGCGTGCAAGAAGCCAGAAGATTTTGTTACTTTGGCTCATACACTTGATAAGGCAGCTGAGGCTGTCGGTGCTAATCTTATTGGTGGCTATTCTGCCCTTGTTTCAAAGGGAATGACCACAGCAGATGAGATGCTTATCCGTTCTATTCCACAGGCTCTTTGCGAGACACAGAGAGTATGTAGTTCAGTAAATTTGGCTTCTACAAAGACTGGTATTAATATGGATGCTGTTCGCCTCATGGGAGATATTCTTCTTCAGGTGGCAGACCGTTCAAAGGATCGAGATTCTGTTGACTGTATGAAGCTTGTAGTATTCTGTAATGCTCCAGATGACAACCCATTTATGGCTGGTGCATTCCATGGTGTAACAGAGGCGGATGCTATTATCAACGTTGGTGTTTCTGGCCCAGGTGTTGTTAAGAAAGCCCTTGAGCAGGTTCGTGGAGAGAGTTTCGAGGTACTTTGCGAGACTATCAAGAAGACTGCATTCAAGGTTACTCGTGTTGGTCAGCTTGTAGCACAGGAAGCTTCAAAGCGCCTTGGCATTCCATTTGGAATTATCGATCTATCACTTGCACCAACTCCAGCTATCGGAGATTCGGTTGCAGATATTCTTTGCGAGATAGGTCTTGAATACGCTGGCGCTCCAGGTACTACAGCAGCTCTTGCCATGCTCAACGACCAGGTTAAGAAGGGCGGCGTAATGGCAAGCTCTTATGTAGGTGGTCTTTCAGGTGCATTCATTCCTGTTTCTGAGGATCAGGGTATGATTAATTCTGTAGAGGCTGGCGCAATTACTCTTGAAAAGCTTGAGGCCATGACATGTGTATGTTCTGTTGGTCTTGATATGATTGCAATCCCAGGTGATACACCTGCTACAACTATCGCTGGTATGATTGCAGATGAGATGGCTCTAGGTATGGTAAATCAGAAGACTACAGCTGCTCGTCTTATCCCAGTTATCGGTAAGGGCGTGGGCGATACTGTTGAATTTGGTGGATTATTTGGTTATGCACCAATCATGCCTGTTAATAAGTTCTCTTGTGCAGATTTTGTAAATCGTAAGGGACGTATTCCAGCACCTATTCATTCATTTAAGAATTAGTATATAATAATGTTAAGTTAAGGGTTCTAGTTTTTAGAGCCCTTTTATAAACTGGTCAAATAACGAGTTGAAGGAGCTTAGGGGTTGATGGGGGAAAGAGACCACAGAGGTCTTCGAACAGGAATTGAAGAACGTTTTGTTTTGGTCAGTGATGGCTACAACAATTTCTATGGTGGACGTCAGGAATGGTTTTCAGAAGAAGAAAGGCCAAAGTTTTATAAATATGGATGTGGCATTATAGCTGCTGTTAATTCTTATCTGTATTTGGCAGGAATAAATTGGATTACGCGAGTTGACTACATGATATTGGTACGAGAATTCGTTAAAAAGTATCCGTCTTCCAGATTATTTCTAAATATGGGCATAGGTGTTTTGCCTTGGCAAATGTCATCTTACATAAAGAGAAAATGTACCGCTTCAGGAATAAGAGTGACAGCCCATTGGCATGGAAGAGAAGGCATTGATACTCTTTATGAAAAAATGAAGCTGGCTTTAGAAAAAAAGAATCCTGTGATTTGGGCTTTTTACAATCTTAATCCAACTCATAAAGTTCAGTTTTATAAATACATAAATGGGGAGTTCAAAGATTCTTACAGAGATTCCAACTACATGGAGCATCGGTATGATGGTGTGAATAGTCACTATGTTACCGTTACTGCAGTTT
>JAFYYE010000116.1 GCA_017557715.1 Pseudobutyrivibrio sp. | reverse complement strand
CTTGGCAAGAATTAAAATGATTAATTGTTACGAAAATATTACTATAATGGCATGTGGTTATATAGACAAAATTTAAAAAGTGAGGAGGTTTTAAGTGAAAAACAAATTAACTGCGGCTTTGTTGGCAGTGGTAATGACAGCGTCGCTCATAGCCCCATCTATGACGGCCAAAGCAGCCAATACCATTTACAACAATGAATCAAATACCCAGGATGGGTATGATTATGAATTATGGAAAGACTCCGGAAACACTAGCATGACATTGAATGCAGGGGGAACATTCGAGTGTTCTTGGAGCAACATTAACAATGCACTTTTTAGAAAGGGTAAGAAATTCAACGACACACAGACATATCAGCAGATAGGTAATATTTCTTTTGATTATGCTGCTGATTATCAGCCAAATGGCAATTCTTATCTTTGCGTCTATGGATGGACAGTAGACCCATTGGTTGAATATTACATCGTAGACAGTTGGGGAACCTGGCGTCCACCAGGAACTCAGTCAAAGGGACAGATTACCGTTGATGGAGGAACTTATGATGTATACGAGGCAGATCGTATTAATCAGCCTTCTATTCAGGGTAACACTACCTTTAAACAGTACTTTAGTGTACGTACATCAAAGAGAACAAGCGGTACAATCAGTGTAACAGAGCACTTTAAGGCATGGGAGCGTATGGGCATGAAGATGGGTAAACTTCATGAAGCAGCTCTTAATGTTGAAGGTTATCAGAGTAGTGGTAAAGCCAATGTTTATAAAAACAACATGACTATTGGCGGTTCATCTAGCGGTAACCAGGGTGGAAATCAGGGCGGATCAAATACTCCTTCTCCTACCCCTACTCCAACCCCAGAAAGCTCATCTTCATCAACAGGAACAAAAGTTGAGTGCGAGAAGATGACAAAGAGCGGCCAGTACACAGGCAACATCTCATCACCTTTCAATGGCGTTGCTCTGTATGCAAACAATGATTCCGTAAAATATAATCAGTATTTTGCTAATGGAACTCATGATTTCACACTCCGTGCATGTTCAAATAATAACAACATGGCACGTGTTGATTTGAAAATCGGTGGACAGACAAAAGGTACTTTCTATTACGGAGACAACTATCCAGCAGAATACACTATCAAGAATGTAAGCCACGGAACTGGCAATCAGACAGTTGAGCTTGTAGTTACTGCAGATAATGGTCAGTGGGATGCTTATCTTGACTATCTTAAGATTGATGGAGCAGGTGTTGGTTCATCAGATTCTGGCAATAACGGTGGTAACAACAGTGGAAACACTGGAAATAATACACAGCCAGGCCAGACAGCTCCAGTTCAGCAGAACAAGAAGCTTGTTGCACTTACATTTGACGATGGTCCATCGAGCACAACAAGTCAGGTGCTTGATGTTCTAGAGAAGTATGGCGTCAAGGCAACATTCTTCCTTATTGGACAGAATGTAAATTCAAACACAATGTCAATTATGCAGCGCCAGGTCAACATGGGCTGCGAGCTTGCTTGTCACTCATACACACATGAAGATATGACAAGAATGAGTGCAAATGACATTAGAAACCAGATTAACTGGACATCATCAGCTATTAAAAATACTGTTGGTGTTGATGTAAAGTTCTTTAGACCACCTTACATTTCAGTCAACAATGCAATGTACCAGAATATAGACCTCCCATTTATTCAGGGTAGCATGCATAATGACTGGGAGAATAGCACATCTGCTTGGTCGAGAGCTAACTCAGTACTCTCTAATACAAAGGATGGAGATATTATTCTCCTTCACGATTTCCAAGGAAATACTCAGACAGTAGATGCATTACCACAGATTATAGAAGGTCTTAAGAATCAGGGTTATGAGTTCGTTACTGTAAGTGAGCTTTTCGAGCAGAAGGGTGTAAATCCAAATGTTGAATACAAAATTTGGTCTAATGTAAAGCAATAGTTCTAAGAAGAATGTGATATAGAGGGATATATAGCCACAAAAAGGGTCTCCAGAAATGGAGGCCCTTCTCTAATGTATAATTCCTAAAAAAACAGGTGCCCAAGTGGACACCTGTCAAAATCAATTATTAATCATCCTCAAGCTCATCAGATGAAAGCTCAAGTACTGTACGCTTACGAGCCATCTCATCAGACTCAAGGTACTCATCGTATGTAGTCATCTTATCAATCATCTGTCCATTTGGAAGAATTTCGATGATACGGTTTGCTGTAGTCTGCACAATTTCGTGGTCACGAGAAGAGAAGAGGATAACACCTGAGAACTTCTGGAGACCAGTGTTAAGTGCAGTGATACTTTCCATATCTAAGTGGTCAGTAGGCTCATCTAACATAAGGACGTTTGAATTCTCAATCATCATACGTGAAAGAAGAACTCGAACCTTTTCACCACCGGATAATACCTTCATTTTCTTAGCGCCGTCATCACCAGCGAAAAGCATACGTCCAAGGAATCCACGTACATAAGTAGCATCCTTAATCTCAGAGAACTGTGTGAGCCAGTCTACAATGAGAAGGTCTGTAGCGAAGATTTCTGTATTGTCCTTAGGGAAGTAAGACTGTGAAGTAGTAACACCCCACTTATAGCTTCCTTCGTCTGGTTCCATCTCACCAGCAAGAATCTGGAAGAGAACTGTCTTAGCCTTTTCGTTTGAACCAACTAATGCAATCTTGTCCTCACGACCAACATTGAATGTAAGGTGATCAAGGATAAGCTCACCATCAATTGTCTTTGTAAGGTTTTCAACTGAAAGAACCTCGTTTCCGATTTCACGAGCTGGACGGAAATCGATGTAAGGATACTTACGGCTTGAAGGACGGATGTCATCAAGCTGAATTTTCTCTAATGCACGTTTACGAGATGTAGCCTGCTTAGACTTAGAAGCGTTAGCAGAGAATCGCTGGATGAATTCCTGTAATTCCTTAATCTGCTCTTCCTTCTTCTTATTAGCTTCCTTACGCTGCTGGATAATAAGCTGTGAAGACTGATACCAGAAGTCGTAGTTACCAGCGTAGAGCTGAATCTTGCCGTAGTCGATATCGGCTGTATGTGTACAAACCTTGTTAAGGAAGTATCTGTCGTGGGAAACCACGATAACTGTATTTTCAAAATTGATAAGGAATTCTTCAAGCCAGCCAATAGCATCTAAATCAAGGTGGTTAGTAGGCTCATCGAGAAGAAGTACATCTGGTGAACCGAAAAGTGCTCTTGCAAGAAGAATCTTGACCTTTAAAGCACCTGGGAGCTCTGACATAAGAGCGTAGTGGAACTCTGTATCAACTCCAAGTCCGTTAAGGAGTGTAGCTGCATCAGACTCAGCATTCCAACCATCCATCTCAGCAAACTCTGTTTCAAGCTCAGCTGCGCGGATACCATCCTCGTCTGAGAAGTCCTCCTTCATATAGATAGCGTCCTTTTCCTTCATGATATCGTAGAGACGCTGATTTCCCATGATAACTGTATCAAGGGCTGTAAACTCATCATATTTGAAGTGATCCTGCTCTAAGAATGAAAGACGGTTTCCAGGGCTCATTGTGATTTCACCGCTGGTAGGCTCAAGCTGGCCAGATAAAATCTTAAGGAATGTAGACTTACCTGCACCGTTGGCACCGATGATACCGTAGCAGTTTCCTTCTGTAAATTTGATATTAACCTCTTCGAAAAGGGCCTTCTTGCCAAAACGAAGGGTGACATTATTTGCTTGAATCATTGAGATTTTCCTTTCAAAAATTAAAACTAATCAAAAAACCGGAAATATGATATCAAAAAAATGCAAAAAAGTCTAGAAAGTCACTAAATTTTCAACCTTAGAATTATTGCTTTTTAAGGCTTGAAATTATATAATATTCAATAAAAATTTTTTACGGAAAGGTGGTGATACTGTGGCAGTTCAAAACGAAAAAGACAAGATGCTCGATGAGAATATTTCTTTTGAAGGTCATGGTGTCATTGCTACTGAAGATTTCGTCAATCCAGACGAGCTCTACAAGGAGCTTATTGAACGCGTTCGCAAATATCATCCTAATACAGATATTTCCATGATTGAAAAAGGCTACACTATTGCCAGAAATGCCCATGAGGGCCAGTGTCGTAAGTCTGGCGAGCCTTACATTATTCATCCTCTTTGTGTTGCTATTATTTTGGCGGACTTGGAGCTTGATAAGGAAACAATCGTGGCAGGTCTTCTTCACGATGTTGTGGAGGATACCATCTGTACAAAGGAAGAGATTGCCCAGGAGTTCTCAGAGGAAGTTGCGGAGCTTGTTGATGGCGTCACAAAGTTAGGTCAGTTAAATTACGATGCGGATAAGGTGGAAATTCAGGCTGAGAATCTTCGTAAGATGTTCCTTGCCATGGCAAAAGATATTCGTGTCATCTTGATTAAGCTTGCAGATAGACTTCACAACATGCGTACCTTAAAGTACATGACTCCTGAAAAGCAAAAGGAGAAGGCTCGTGAGACAATGGAAATTTACGCTCCACTTGCTCAGCGTCTTGGTATCAGCAAGGTTAAAATCGAGCTTGATGACCTTTCTTTGAAATATCTCGAG
>JAFYYE010000115.1 GCA_017557715.1 Pseudobutyrivibrio sp. | reverse complement strand
ATTCATATTGGAGAGTGCAAGCTTGCTCTTAAGAAAGGACTTAATGAGATAACACTTACCGCAATTGATCCAGCAGTAGTAATTGAAAAGCTTGTACTTTGGAATCCAAATGTAGAAATTAGAGAGTCTTATCTTGGACCAAAAGAAAGCAAAATGTTTGAGTGTAGCGCAAAATAGTTTTACACACAAGTGTAATAAAAGACAATATATATTTTGTGGGGGATAATCCTATAGATTATCCCTCCTTTTTTTATTGGGGCAAATGATATTATTAATATACCGCGCGGGGTGTTTTACATACTAATCAAAGGAGAATATATGGGAATGGTAAAAAGAAAACTTTACAGATTCTTGTCCGTCGTTGCAATTTCAGCAATGATGGCCACTTCCGTAGTTCCACCTACAGTACACGCTACTGAAACAGATGGTGCTACCGAGGCAGTGGAAGAGGACGCAGAATCGCAGGCAGAAGAGAAAACTGAGTCAGAAGAAAAAGCTTCAGAGGAATCTAATGGGGAAAATAAAGATGAATCTAAAGAAGCTGAGAAGTCAGAAGAAAAGTCAGAAGAGAAATCAGACAAGAAGGAAGATAAGGACTCAGAAGAGGACAAGGATTCTGACAAGGAAGATTCTAAGAAGGCTAGCAGAAGAACAGCAGATGCTTCTGAGGATGAGTCAAATGAGACATGTGAAATCACATATAGAATGCGTGATTTCGATGCAGATTATGACAAAGGCGGTTCTTGGGGTAGTGAAGTTTCATTTAAGAATGGTATTACCACACTTAAGTTCAGCGACCAGTACGCTGAGAAAGTTTTTGGCCTTCCAGAAGGAATCAAGGGTTCTGATGTAAAGGCTGCAAAGGTTAACATCAAGAGCGGTGATGTCAGCGGCTTTACCGTTAAGTTAAGAAATAAAGGTGAGGAAGTAGGCGTTAGATATAGTTCAGATTCTATCGAAAACAGTAATGGGGTAGATTTCGATGGACTTGGCTTAATGAGAAACGGCGACGGTGGTGCTACATATAAGCTCAGCAGCATCACACTCACATTGAAAGGCGATGCTGATAAGTATCCAAAGCCATCTGAAGAAGAGGAAATCGATGAGCCAGATGAGCCAGAGGTTCCAACACAGCATGGTGAGATCGAGTGGGACATTCCTGATTTAAAGGACTATGTTTCATCTAAGGATGGTCTTGGAAAAGATTCATACACAGGTGCTGCTATCATGATTTCAGAGATTACTGATCAGACTCTGATGGATCTTGTAGAAAAGCACTTTAATGCAGTTACATTTGGTAACGAGTTTAAGCCAGATTCACTTTTTGGCTACAATAACAATAAGCCAGCAGATGGACAGATTATTAAAGAAACATGGACAGATGCTAAGGGCGTTACTCACAAGGATATGGAAGTTCCAAAGATGGACTTCTCTCGTCCAGAGAAAATGCTTAAGGTCATTAAGGAGTGGAATGATGAGCATCCAAATGACCAGATTAAGGTAAGAGGTCACGTTTTAACATGGCACTCACAGACACCTGCTTGGTTCTTCAAAGAGAACTATGATCCAAACGGAGCGTTTGTTTCTGCAGAGGAGATGTCAATTCGTCATGAGTGGTTCATCAAGAGCGTATTTGAGCATGTATTCGATTCAGAGTACAAGGATATGTTCTATGGATGGGATGTTGTAAACGAGGCTTGCTCAGATGGAAGCGGCACATACAGAAGTGCTTCAGAGAATTCTAACTGGGCTAGAATCTATGGAACAGGAAGCTCAGAAGATGCCCCAGAGTACATCCTTAATGCATTTAGATATGCAAATTACTATGCACACGAGATGGGCCAGGATAATCTTGAGCTTTACTACAATGATTACAACGAGTGCTCAGGTAACAAGCCAGATGCTATTGCTCAGTTACTTGAGAGCGTAAAGAAGCATGAGAAGGATTCAGTTCTTCCTACAAGAATTACTGGATACGGTATGCAGGGACACCACAACATGCTTTCTCCAACAAAGCAACAGATTGTTGATTGTGGTATCAGATATGGTAAGATTGTTGGAACTATTCAGGTAACAGAGCTTGACTTTAAGTGCAGCTCAGACTTCGATGGAAGCGATGCAATGCTTTCTTCTGAGTATACAAAGGAAGCTTACAGATACAAGGAAGTATATGATGCATACAAGGAAATTGATGCAGAGCCTGGTATCGATGTAAACGGTTTCACAATCTGGGGTGTAATCGACCCTAACTCTTGGCTCCAGACAAGCAGCAGCGTTGGTGGTGGAGCAAACGGAAGACAGAAGCAGGTTCCACTTCTTTTCGATGGTGATTACAAGGCTAAACCAGCTTACTGGGCACTTGTAGATCCTTCAAAGCTTGAGCCAGCAATCAACAGCCTTACTGTAGTTCAGGCATCAGGCAAGGATGTATTTGCTCATGGCAAGAAGGCCACTATTGAAGGTACAGATTACAGCTTCGTTCCAGTATGGGATGGCAAGAAGGTTTCTGTAAAGGTAACTGCTCCTGGTGCTAAGTCAGTTAAGCTTTATGTTGATTTTGCACAGGAAATGAAGGATGGAGCAGATGTAAAGGTTGCAGAGTCTTCATTTGATGAGAATGGTGAGTGCGTTCTTACTATTGAAGGTGCAGAGGAATTCGCAGCATCATCTAAGTTTGCAATGGATGTAGTTGTAACAGATGATGAAGGTGAGCACGCATTTAACAACACAAGACTTACTCAGGATGAGGGAAGCAAGTACTTTGCAAAGGCATTATGCAAGCCATATATGTCAGTTGTAAAGGGGACACCAGAGATTGATGGAAATGCTGATGATGTTTGGGAAAACGCTAAAGATGTAGAGCTTACAATTACAGGCGGAACAAAGCCAAACGCAAAGGCTTCGACTAAGGTTCTTTGGGATGAGCAGAATCTTTATGTTCTTATGACAGTTAAGGATAGTGTTCTTGACGCTAGCGCAAGCGCAGTTCATGAGAAGGATTCTGTAGAAGTATTTATTGATGAGAATAATCACAAGTCAAGCTCATACGAGGATGACGATAAGCAGTACAGAATCAACTACCTTGATGAGACAAGCTTTAATGGTACTAAGTGCCTTGAGGAAAACTGCAAGCATGCTGTAAAGGTAACAGATGATGGTTACATAGTAGAGGCAGCTTTCGCTTGGACAGATATT
>JAFYYE010000114.1 GCA_017557715.1 Pseudobutyrivibrio sp. | reverse complement strand
GCAGATCAGCCAGGTGGAAATCTTGTGGTAGACAAGTATTCTTCAAAGGCTGAAGCTGAAGAGGCAACAGGAATCAACGGAAGCACAACAACAGTTTACTATTACAACGCAGCAGGTTGGGACAATGTAGGTGTTTATACTTGGGGCGATGTGGATTTAGGTGGCTGGCCAGGACAACAGTGTGAATATGAAGGTGACGGTTGGTGGAAGAAGACAATCAACTGCACACCAAGCTCAAACTTCAACATCATCTTCAACAACTTTGTTCAGGGAGATGATGGAAAGCGCCAGACAGAAGATATGAAGTGCGACAGCTTAAAGAAGGTTTACTTCATTGGTGCTAAGTACAAATATGCATCAAAGGCAGCAGCACTTAAGGCACTTGAAAATGACAATTTGAAATTAGAGAAGAATCTTCATCCAGAGCTTGATCCACCAGAGGAGCCAACAGAGCGCCCAGTGGAAGAGGAGACAGCCCTTAATGATGGTGAAGTGAAGATTTACTATTATAACAAGGCGAACTGGGATGAAGTAAACATGTATGCGTGGACTGATGGTGCCAACACTGAGTATTTTGGTGGTTGGCCAGGAAAGGCTATGCAGCACATCGGTGGCAACTGGTATTCAGTAAGTGTTAGTGAGAAGGCTCTTTCACATGAAGGATTACATCTCATTGCAAATGGTGATGGAAGCCAGATTGATAATGTGGCTCTTATTTCAGAAAGACCTAACGTAAATGAGAAGCCTTCTGAGCCAGAACCATCTGCGCCAGAGGAGCCTACAGAGCCAGAAAAGAAAGTTAGAGAAATTCAGGAAGAGAAGCCTCTTGCTGATGGAGAGGCCAGAGTATATGTAAAGCTTGAGGCGGATGAGTACTTTGATGGCGCCAATGCATATATCTGGACCGATGGAGAAAACCATGAGTATCTTGGAGGCTGGCCAGGAAAGCCAATGACTCACATTGGAAATGGATGGTATTCAATAAATGTTCCTAAGAAAGTTCTCAGCTCACAGGAAGATAAGGTAGAAGAGGTTGTCGAGACTGCTGAGGAGGAGACTGAAGCAGAGGAAGGGGAGATTACTGAAGAGGTAGTTGAGGATTCTGAGGAGAATGTAGCTGAAGAAATTTCTGAGGATGCAGAGCCTAAGAACTTGGATGAAGTAGTAGAAGAATCTAATGAAGAAACAGTAGCTGAGGCAGATTCAGAGGAAGTTGTAGAAGAGACAGCAGATGAGTCTGATTCTGATGAGGATTCTCTTCTTGAGGAAATCAAGGAAGTATTAACATCTCTTCTTAATGGATTTGTTTCAGCATTCCGCCCTATGGAAGCAAAGGCTGCTGAAAGCCAAATCTTTGCTGAAGGAATTCATGTAATTGTAAATAATGGTAAGGGATGTCAGAATAATGATGTGAATGCATGGTTCACAGATGTGAGACCAAGTGCTGAGGAACTTAAGCAGGAGGAGCCAGCAGAAGAGCCTGAAACTCCAGTTCCTGCGCCAGCATCTGGTAATACAGGAAGCGGTAGTGCTTCAAGCTCAACTAGTAGTTCAGGAAGTGGTAGCTCTGCAAGCTCAACTAGTAGCTCAACAAAAACTACTAGCACAGCTTCTACAGCTACAAAGACAGTGCAGCAGCCTGTAACTGTAGCAGAGGCACAGGTACCACTTGCAGCACCTGAGGTAAAGGTGGCAGATAATTCTGTAGCTAAGAAGTCAGCTACAAAATCTACAAAGGTAGCATCTACAAAGACTGAGGAAACTGTTGAGGATGAAGTTACCGAGGAAGATGTTGTAGAAGAAAAAGCTGAGCTTCCAGCTGAGGAAACTGTAGAGGCAGATGAGACTGTGCCTGAGGATGAAGCTGAAGTAGAAATTGCTGATGAGGAAGTACCTACAGCAGCAGTTGAAGAAGGCGGAGTAAATCCAGGAGTTGTAGTAGCAATTGTAGTTGCAGTAGCTGCAGTCGCTGGTGCAGCAGGATTCATAGTAGTTCGCAAAAGAAGATAATATGCTTCCCAAGTGAAGTGTTTATGACTGACAAGATTTTGCTTGTCAGTCATTTTTTATTGCAAGTAAACTATGGTATAGTTAATGAGAAGAAAATATGAATTTGAGAAGGAACGACACTAGGGTGAAATAATATGGAAAAAGAGATTAAGGCTGTCTTATTTGATTTAGATGGAACACTTACAGATACTGAAAAGATTTACCAGGAGCAGTGGCCAAAGGCTATGGCTCATTTCGGATATGAGATGACACCTGAAAAGCCACTTATACTCAGATCACTTGGAAGCGCTTTTGCTACAGAGCAGTTTAGAGAGTGGTATGGTGATGATTTTGATTATATTAAGGTTCGTAATTATCGCCGTCAGCTGGTGGAGGATGTAGTTGCTGAAACAGGAATTCCTCTGAAACCAGGAGCTAAAGAAATTTTACAGTGGCTTAGAGTCAATAACATTTTTATCGCTCTTGTTACTGCTAATGTGAAAGAAAGAGCAGAGCGCTATCTTAAGAAGATTGGTCTTTTCGAGTATTTTAATGCAGTGGTTTGCGCAGATATGGTTAAGGTCGGCAAGCCAGCCCCAGATATTTATGCTCATGCCTGCAAGGAATTAAACTTACCTCCAGAGCAGACCTTTGCAGTGGAGGATTCCCCTAACGGCTGCCTTAGTGCTTACCGCGCTGGCTGTAATGTTATTATGATTCCAGATTTAACAGAGCCAGATGAGGGGCTTAGAAAAATCCTTTATAAAAGGCTGGATTGCCTGCTGGATTTAAAAACATTATTTGATTAATAAGGAGTATTGATATGTCAGAAGCAATTGTTACATTAAAAAAGGGAGAAGGACGCACTATAAAGGCAGGGGGCGCTTGGATTTTTGATAACGAAATCGATAGTGTTATGGGTACCTTTGAAAATGGTGACATAGTTATTGTCCACGATTTTGATGGATATATGATGGGCCGAGGCTTCATCAATACAAACTCTAAAATCAGAGTTCGTATGATGACTAGAAAAAAGGACCAGCTGATTGATGATGACTTCTTATATATGAGAGTGAAAAATGCATGGGAGTATCGCAAGTCAGTCTTACTTCCAGTTGATTTAAACTGTTGTCGTGTGATATTTGGCGAGGCAGATTTCTTGCCAGGACTTGTTATTGATAAGTACGATGATGTACTTGTTGTGGAGTCACTTGCCCTTGGTATCGATAAACTAAAGCTTAAGATTGTTGATATGTTAAAGAAAATCATGACTGCTGATGGCTTTAAGATTCGTGGTGTCTATGAAAGAAGTGATGCAAAGGTTCGCACAAAGGAAGGGCTTGCACCATATAAGGGATTCATCGGTGATGAGTTTGATACCAATGTAGAAATCGTGGAAAACGGTGTTCACTACATGGTAGATGTGGTAAATGGTCAGAAGACTGGTTTCTTCTTAGACCAGAAATATAATCGTCTCAGCATCCAGAGATTATGTAAGGATAAGAGAGTTCTCGATTGCTTTACACACATGGGTACATTTGCACTTAATGCAGGTATCGGTGGTGCAGCTGAGGTTACAGGTCTTGATATTTCAGATTTTGCAGTGGCTCAGGCTACAGCAAATGCAAAGCTCAATGGACTTGATTCTACTGTAAAGTTTAAGCAGGCAAATGTTTTAGATGAGCTTCCAAAGCTTGCTGAAGCAGGAGAGAAATTTGATGTGGTTATTCTTGACCCACCTGCTTTCACAAAATCAAGAGAAGCTACAAAGAACGCCATTAAAGGATACCGTGAGATTAATATGAAGGGCTTGAAGCTTGTAAAGGATGGCGGCTATCTCGCTACATGCTCATGTTCACATTTTATGACTCAGGATTTATTTATAAAGGTAATTGGACAGGCAGCTCAGGCAGCGCATAAGCGCCTTCGTCAGGTAGAGTTTAGAACTCAGGCTCCTGACCATCCAATTCTTTGGGCTGCAGACGAAAGTTATTACTTGAAATTCTTGGTATTCCAGGTAGTAGACGAGAAATAGATAATAGAATAAAAACATTAAAAAGGCTTCCCCATAATAAGGGGAAGCTTTTTCAAACTCAATATTTATTTAAATTCAAAGAATTTCGTATCTAATTCTGGATAGGCACGCTTCATTGAAATTGGTATGCCCGATTTATTTACAAAGCAGTGAATAGTTCTTGCGGCAGCTCTGTCTTCGCCAGTAGCTTTGTCGTAAATGCGATAAGCAACTTCCATTTCGTGACCATCATAGGAAATGAGCTTTGTATCTATAATAACTGTCTCATCAAATTTGATGGGACTTCTGTGCTCAATGGATTGTGAAACAATAGGAGAACTGATTTCCATTTCAATCATCTGTTTAAAGCCCAGTCCCATTTGCTCCATTAAATTCATTCTTGCATCCTCCAGCCAGTTGGCATAGTTGGATGTGTGGATGATACCCTGTTGATCTGTTTCGTGATATCTTGTGTGATGCTCAAAAGGGGTAATCTTAATCTGCCTCTTAGCACCAGCAACTTCAATTTCTTGTTTTGCCATCGTCTTACCTCCTGATGAAATTCCTACCATTATTATATCACTACAATTTAAAACCGAATAAGAAAATTAGGTGAAATAAAAGACGTTGAATAGAGAATGTAGAAGTGATAGAATATAGCTAATTGATAAATTTTTAACGAGCGGAGGTTATTATGGATTTTCAAGCTGAGTACAAGAAAAAGCTTACTACTGCAGCAGAGGCTGTAAAGGTAGTTAAGAGCGGTGATTGGGTAGATTATGGCTGGTGCACTGGCACACCAGATGCATTAGATAAAGCACTTGCTGCTCGCACAGATGAACTTAGAGATATCAAGGTGCGTGGTGGTATTTTAATGAAGCTTCCTGCTATTTTTGAGCGCGAGGATGCAGGCGAGCACTTCACATGGAACTCATGGCACATGGGTGGTATTGAAAGAAAGCTTATTTCAAGAGGCTGTTCTTTCTATGCACCAATCAGATATTCTGAGCTTCCTAGATATTATAGAGAGCACATCGAGCCAAACGATGTTCTTATGATTGTGACAGCTCCAATGGACAACCATGGATATTTCAACTTCGGACCAAACGCTTCACACCTTATGGCTGCAGTTGAGAAGTCAAAGCACATCATCGTAGAGGTTAATGAGAACATGCCTCGTTGCCTTGGTGGCTTCGAAGAGGGCGTTCACATTTCAAAGGTTGACGCTATCGTTGAGGGCGAGAATCCAGCTATCCTTGAGATGGGTGGCGGCGGAGCACCTACAGATGTAGATAAGGCAGTTGCTAAGCTTATCGTTGAGGAGATTCCAAACGGAGCCTGCTTACAGCTTGGTATCGGTGGTATGCCTAACACAGTTGGTGCTATGATTGCAGAGTCTGATCTTAAGGACCTTGGTGTTCATACAGAGATGTACGTTGATGCATTTGTTGATATCGCTAAGGCTGGAAAGATTACTGGTGCAAAGAAGAATATCGACCGTTTCCGTCAGACATACGCTTTCGGTGCTGGTACAAAGAAGATGTACGATTACATGGATGAGAATCCTGAGCTTATGAGTGCGCCTGTTGATTACACAAACGACATCCGTAAGATTTCAGCTCTTGATAATTTCATTTCTATTAATAATGCAGTAGATGTGGATTTATTTGGTCAGATTAATGCAGAGTCTGCTGGAACAAAGCACATTTCAGGAGCAGGCGGACAGCTTGACTTCGTACTTGGAGCTTACCTTTCAAATGGTGGTAAGAGCTTTGTTTGCTTATCATCTACATTCACAACAAAGGATGGTACTGTAAAGAGCCGTATCCGTCCTACACTTGCTGAGGGTTCTATTGTTACTGATACTCGTGCAAACACACATTATCTTGTTACAGAGTATGGTAAGGTTTGTCTCAAGGGGCTTTCAGCTTGGGAGCGTGCAGAGAAGATTATCTCTATTGCTCACCCAGATTTCAGAGATGAGCTTATTGCTGAAGCAGAGAAGATGAACATCTGGAGACGTTCTAATAAATAGACGTAAAAAATAATTTGTGAGTAAAATACCTGCATGAGAACATTGTTACCAGTCTCACAAATAATTCAAAATTAAAACAAAAATATAACACACCTGCACTGTAGAATCTCCTTGTTTTGTGGTTAATGGTTTTTACAAAAGAAGAGAGGGTTCTATGGCAGGTGTGAAATTGTCTAAGAAAGATTTTTTTAAATGTCTATGCAAAGCCTTTGTTAGGGGCTTTAAGCGTCATATATATTTTCTTAAATTATATTTCTAACATAGTAATCCCAAAATTTTAAAGCATGCATTAGCCACAGTGGTGATTATGGTCATCCTTATTGGAATGGCAGTTCCAGTTTCTTTTGCAGCTGATGACAATTTTATTCAGGAAAGCAGCGTCCAGCCTCCAGTTACGATGGCGGATGACGGTGATACACCAGTAGAAGAGCTGTCAGTAGATGAAATGTATATAAATGATACTGTTAATTATATAGGAAATGATGGCTACCCTTATGCGAAAAAATCCAGTGAGGGTGTAACTTTCGCTGTGCAGGTGTCATCAAGCATAAGTGATGCGACTTATCAGTGGCAGTATAGTGATGATAAGGAGCAGTGGACAAATCTGAAGAATGGCACAGAGCAGGTATTTGAGAACCCATCTCCAACTAGCGGAAGATGGTACAGATGTCTTGTAAACGGTGAAGAGAGTAAGGCAGTCCAGGTAATAGGAATGTTTAAGTGCGCCAATGAGAGCGAAACTGATTCTCTTGGCAGAACATGGACCAGCCCACACATGCCTTGGTACATTAGTAACGGATATATTGCCTATGGATTAAGCGCAGATGGAACAAGCTTTGATGTTGCAGGCTTGTACGAAAAGGCTGGCAAAGAATATATGATTCAGACCTCGTATTCTTCTGGCTGGAAGATGGTCACTTCTAATTCTGATGCGCCAGCAACAGATTATGAGGCTGCCAAGTTAGATGATGTGCTTGTAAGTTTTTCTGAGAGCAATCCTTACGAAATTTATATAGATGCAGATTTGGCTGAGGGTCAGACTGCCTTTTCATTTGGCTGTGACACTATGCTTGGGAATGATGTCACATCGAGAGCCCATGCAGATTTTGCAGCCCTTGAGGTGAACAAGAAATCAGATAACACTATAGACAACATTACTATGGTAGGAGCAGGCTCATCCAGCCAGGCAGCAGGAAGCAATCCTGGATTTGTAATTACACCAATTACATGCGACGATTTTGAGTTTTGGCTTGGACATTATAATGAGCGCCAGTTCTTTAGTTTTAATGAAGGAACTGGAAATATCACTGTTAACGGTGAGTATATAGATAATATTTGCACAGAATCTTTAGGTATTGATGCAGGAATGACTATGTCCTGGTTTAATGTGCCAGCTGGTGAGACTATCAGCTTTATGTTTTCAGTAGGTGATGCTGCAAGCATTGGCGTCACAACAAACAGTGGAAATATCAATTATATAGGAGAGCTTATTGAAGGGCTCAAGCAGGATGCTGTCTATAAGATAAATGTAGATGGTGAAGATAAAACCTTTATTGTCCGCACTAATGCACTGGGACATATCACATTTAAAGCTGTGGATAACTATGGTAATCGATATGATTTTGCTGGAAAAACATTGACGATTACAAGGCTTGATAATGCAGATGAGGTGATAAATGTAAAAATCAGTCCTCGCCCAACTGCTATTCAGGATATTCCAGATTCAGATGAAGTGGTTTCTATTGGAGAAAATTCTGTAACACTTAGCCTTCCACTTGGAGGCTTGCAGTTATTTGCTCAGGAATATCGCATCTATGATGAGGATGGAAATGAGATAGAAGGCTTTGGATGGAAGCGCCCATTGGGTGATGGAACAATAAGCTTTGATGGATTGGAATCGGATACTATCTACACTATTAAGGCGAGAGTTTTTGCTACAAGCAATTCACCGGTGTCGCTACCTAGCGAGGGCTACAGATTTAGAACAAATTAAATATTGAAAATCTTTTTGGAAAGTGTAACTAGTTTGTAACAGGGATAGCTATAGAATGTCAGTACATCATTAAAAGTGTTTAATTGGCTTTAGAAAAGTGATGGAGGGATTTCTTATGGCAAAGAGAAAGACATTCAAAAACAGATTATTATCAATAATCATGGTGCTGGCTATGACAGCCCTTATTTGGGTGCCAGCTGCAGCTCCTGTACAAGCGGTTGAGGATTCAATCACTGTTGGTCAGCCTGCTTTCAATGCAGCTAACGGAACAATGACCTATTACAATTGCGTTGGTACAGGCGCAAATCTTTACAAGAGTATTGTAGTTAACTTTACCTCTGTAAGAGAGAACAACGAATATTGTGAGCTGCCAAGTATGACCGGCTTTACTTATGAGACTAGTCTGAGTACTCCTGGTACATATATCATCAATATTCCAGAAGGTAAGAATCTGGTTGAGATAGCTAAATATATTCGTAAGATTCAATTTGTTAATTGCCAAAACTCTTCCCAGAAAATTAACTTTTCTATAGGTAAAGATATAGTTAAGTACATGACTTTCTATTCAGAGGATTCTGAGCATTACTATCAGTTTATCAAGTTTGATAAATCTTCTGGTACAGCAGTTAGTGATCCAACTGGAAAGTCTTGGTCATATGGTACATGGGAATGGGCTTATTATACAGCTCTTAATATGCAGTACGAAGGTCTTCAGGGCTACTTAGCAACTGTAACAGATGTTAAGGAAGATGCTTTCATCTATAAGGCTTCTAACGAAATCGGTTGGCTTGGTGGTACTAAGATGAACCATGGAGCTCAGGATTCAAAGAATGGTATTCCTTACTATAAGACATTTACAAGACCATCTTCAATCTCTGATCAGGGTATAGGTTACTGGTACTGGGCAAGTGGTCCAGATGTAAATGAAGGTGGTGGAAAATTCCTTCATACATATACAGCTGCTTCGAACTCTGTTTTGCAGACAGCTGATGGCTATGGATACTATAACAACTGGAACTCAGGTGAGCCTAACAACTCAAACGGTGAGTTTGCAATGACAACACTGAAGATTGGTTCTGGTTGGAATACGGGTAATAGAAACGGTAAGATTGGCACAAGCTCTCCATATTATGTAGAGAGTGGTTATTCTTGGAATGATATCGTTGATACTAACTGGGCTAGATATGGAAGTAGTAGTGTTACAAACTACACAGCAACAGGTTTCTTCGTAGAATACGGCGATTATGTAAAGGGCTTATCAAAGACTGCACTTGTTCAAAAGACAAACTTCGAGTTTAAGACAACAACACAGCCTTTGAGCCATATTTGGAATTTATATGCAGCAGATGGTTCTGATACTATTCATATGTACTGTACTGCATCAGATCCTAAGTGTTCATATTTTGCAACAGGTCACACAACACTTGGTGCAACAATTGACGTAGTAATCAAAGCCGACGATAAGGCGTATGACGGTTCAAAATATAATTTAGCATCCGTAGATGGTGAAAGCAGTGTAAACTTTGCAAGTAGTGGAAATTATGTGCTGAGTGAAATTAAGTACTATAAGGCTACTACTCAGAATCAGACATCAGGCGGAACTGCTCTTGGAACAACAGCCCCAACAGATATTGGTTACTATTATGCAGAAGTAACCCTTGCAGTTACAAATACAAAGCTTGCAACTAACACTGTAACAGCAAAGGCAGTAGCTCCATTTAAGATTTATGATCCAGATGCTGAGTTTGATGTAGATAAATTAAATAACAAGTCAAATGCTGATTCAGTTGCTTATCAGAGAAAGGTAACGCAGAATACAGCAGTAGCAGATCTTGATGTTGTTCTTGCAACAGAGACAGATACTCTTACAATGTATAAGATTGCTGAGATGCCATGGGATACAAAAACAGATACATTAGGTAAGATGAAATGGGTAGACGAAGTACAGGCTTGGATTGATGCTAATCCTAACTATAGAACTTCAGTGAAAACACCTTATGAGCTTTCAAATGGAAAGGCTTCTTCAAGTACTATCCAATCCTTCTATAAGGATATGCTCAAATCAGGTGCTGATAGCGTAATAGTACAGGGTAATTTGACAGATATTGTGGCTGAACCTGCTGGCTATGTATCAAAGGAAGCTATCTATTCGGATGGAACCAATATTCAAATTGATAGTACTGCACCAGGTGCATACAAGTATGCATATAGATTTAATGACATTGAGTATGGTATATATGCGATTCTTGCATACAATGGAGATTCTGGATATGCAGTAACAGTTGCAGCTGTATATCCACAGCAGTCTGGTCCTACAGGCGAATTCTATACACAGGAACTCTTTACAGTTTATATCAAGGAAGTAGAGCCTACTATTGATAAGTACATTAATGGAGAGAAAGAAGATATTCTTACTATTAATGATTATGAACATCCTGTTAAGTTTACTGTAGACTTCCAGCTTCCAGAGTATAAGGATAGAGTAACAAGTGCTAATGATAGTGGATATCAGTTGTACTTCCAGGATGATATGGCAAATGGATATACCTTCTATGAAGTAGAGGGCTCAGATGAGTACACAGTTAAATTCTACTATACATATGCTACAGAAGAAGATCCTAACAATACATTGACAGATCTTATTGATAGAAATGCTATTCCTAAGAGTAGTCCATATAAGTTTACAGATTCTGGTTCAGAGAGTAATAAACTTACAGCTGAGAACGTAGCTACCTATACTAAAAATACTGATTTGGTAGGTAAGTATTATACAAGACGTAGTAATGTACCAATTTATAACGAGTTTGAAGTGGTAGCTAACAACGATGGCTCAACTACTATAAGAATTGACTTCGATGAGCCAGCTATTAGAGCATGGAAGAATGATTTAAAGACTCAGGAGCGTAGAAATGTTTCAGGCTTCAAAATTGAGTACTATGCTATTCTTGATGAAGATGCAACAATCAATTCTCATGATAATAGCAATACAGCTTACATCTACTATGAGAAGGATTCTACTGGATCAAAGATGACA
Organism: Pseudobutyrivibrio sp.; assembly: GCA_017557715.1. Classification (GTDB taxonomy): domain Bacteria; phylum Bacillota; class Clostridia; order Lachnospirales; family Lachnospiraceae; genus Pseudobutyrivibrio. Next base: position 4,985 of record JAFYYE010000114.1, on the reverse strand, counting down.
GAGATGCACGATACAGTCTATGGTTATACTTATGGACTTAACATCGTAAAGATTGATGGTAGTGCAAGTGAGAGAGCTTACCTTGCAGGTGCACAGTTCCAGCTCTTCAAGGAAATGATTGGCGACTTTACAGACGAGCAGATTGCAGCATTTGAAGCTGATCCAACTAACTACTATATTTATACAGTTTCGGGTTCTTCAAATACAACAAGTGATAACACTGGTACAGCATCAGAGCCAGAAGAGCAAGGCGGAAGTGGAGAGCCAGGCGAAAATGAAGAACAAGGCGGAAATGCACAGGGTGCTCAGAATGTTCAGAATCCACAGAATAGCAATAGCAGTAATACTGTAACCAGATACTTCAAGAAGGTTGTAATGAACAATGGAGTATTTACACAGGGTACATCTGGTGAATATGATACATTGGTATCAGTAGGTACTGAAGCAGGTATTACAGCTCATGGTCTTTCAGATGGTAATTACATCTTAGTAGAGACTCAGGCACCAAGAGGCTACAATGAATTAGCAGAAGACATTTACTTTGAGATTAATAGATTGACTTCACTAGAAGAAGAGATGAAGACTCTTGATCAGTCATTGATTTGGTTCAGAGAAATCTCACCTAACTATGACCCAACGAATGTTGAGACAGCAGTTATTAATCAGAATGGTTGTATAAGTCTTGATATTTACAACTATCAGGGACTTGTTCTTCCTAGCACAGGTGGAATTGGTATTCTCTTATTCGTGATCATTGGTGTGGCAATTACAGGTGGTGTAATCATACTTATTATTACCAGAAGAAGAGCAATGGCACAGCAGTAAAAATAATTACAGGGCCTAGGAGATATCTCCTAGGTCCTTTTTTGAGGAAATAAAAAATTACAGAGAATTACAATAAAAAATGTAACGGCTTTGTAACAGTGCAGGACGTAAAATGTGATTAACATAAAGGAAACGCAAGCGGATTCAGAGGTGAGCTTCATGAAAAAAACTAAAATGAGAGTAATAAATAGAATATTTAGTTTTTTAGCAGCCCTGGTTCTTACTATGGGCTATTTGCCATTTACATCAGTTGTATTTGCTACAGAATTTGCCACAGAGCCTTTGAATAACAGAGGAAGTGTTGCTGGCGAGGGTGCAGCTACATCAGTTAAGGTTGATAGTGCAAATGCTACAACAAATCTTACTGTAAAGCTGACAGCTCCTGGTGAGACAGTAACAATCTACAAGCTTGCATCAGTAAGCTACGATACAGTAACAAAGAAATATTTAGAGCCTAGATGGGTGACAGAAGTTGATAACTGGCTGAAGGCTTATGATAATTATTCAACTGATGGTGTGATTAAGACCGCATACGCTACACCTCTTAATCTTTCATCAGCAAGTGAAGCTACATGGACAGAGTTCTACAAGTATTTGCTTTACAACAGAAGTTCATCAGGTCCATTAAATGTAGTAGAGTATGGATCCTCTTCGTCAGAGGAAAATGGCGAGACAATATATCTTGGTAAACTTGCGCCTTATACAGACAGCATTCATGTGGATAATGATGCTACAGAATTAAATGTAACCTTTACAAATCTTGAGCTTGGTATCTATGGCATCATGGTTACAGCTGATTCTAAGAGATTTAATCCTGTAGTAAAGGATTTAACACCAAAGGTTAATGGACCAGAAGGAAATTATTACGTTGATTCAGTTTATTTTGCAGAGCTTAAGTCGGCTGAGGCAACAATTGATAAGAAAATCAATGGACAGCAGGCAGACGCAGTAAGAATGAGTGAGGTAGTAGATTTTGATATTAACATCACACTTCCTACTTTATATGCTGATCGAGTAACATACACCAGAGCAATGGATAAAACATATTCAATGTATATCGAGGACTATATGTCTCCTGCATTTACCTTGTATGACTTAAATAATGATGGCATTGAAGACAATAAGGATATTGCCTTTACATCTACCGGTTCCCTTGAGGGAACAGTTAGAGAGCCATTTCCTACAGAATCATTTGAATATTATGAAATAGCTGATAGTACTTATGATAAAACTGGATTAATCGAAGATGTAGATTACTTCCGTCTTACAGATTCAAACGTTGCTGATTATACATCCTCAACAACGACTCTTAATAAGCTTGGCGGATATACTAGTGGCGAAACATACTATGCAATCAAGCGTTCTGCTCCTGTATATACAATCGATGAGATTACTACAAGAGAAAATGCAGACGGAGTAGAGTGCACCTACATCAAGCTCAACATTAACGTGGGCGTTTTGAAGCAGATGATAAAAGACGATACTTCTGGACGAAGCTATGATAATGCTATAGTTACAGTATCTTACAAGGCTATAGTAACTGATCAGATTAAGGTGAATTCAGAAGAAAATTATAACAAGGCGACTATCGTTTATGAAGGTACATCTGGTGTCAGCGACACAGTAAGAGGTTATACATATGGTCTTCAGGTAATAAAGGTTGATGGTGACACAGATGCAACTATCGCAGGTGCACAGTTTAATCTTTACAAGGAATTAAATACTTATATTAACGACAAGGATGGCTCTGATGAGTTTGTATGGGCAGCAGATATGAAGGGCAGTGCAGCAGATACTTTATCTGTAACCTATGAAGAGATTCTTAATGATATCGAAGAAAATCTTGATGAAAGTATTTATTACACATACGAGCAGCATATGTCTGAAGCTGGTGTGACAACCAGTGGAGCAGAGTATTTGGCAGGTGATACTGTAGCAAGAGTATTTATTAAATATACTGCAGGTTACATTGATGAAAACACACAGTTTGGTGGAAAGATTACATCAGTGGCTACTGAGCAGGGTGTTATTGTTTCAGGTCTTGATGAAGGAAATTACGTATTAGTAGAGACAAAGGCACCTAGCGGATATAACGCATTGGCAGAGGATATTCTGTTTACAATTAACAGAATTGATAATGACACAGCACAGCTTGAATTTAACGGAAGCTTAACAGGATTCTATGATGAGTATGATGATGAGACAAAGAATCTTATAGAATCAGGTGTTATGACTCTTAGAGTTTTGAACTTTAAGGGATTAATGCTTCCTAGCACAGGTGGAAAAGGTATTCTTTTATTCACAATCTTAGGAATCGCCCTTACATCTACAACTCTCGTACTTATGATTGCTAGAGCAAGAACAAGAGACGCTAGTAGTTATATGTAAAACATAAAAAACAACCAAGAGGAAGGACTCGTGATTCGGGTCCTTTTTCTTTGTGTTTTTCTTTCTTTTCACAAACTTTTCATTAAATAGTGGGCATAATTCACAATATGGAAATAATTTAGAACAACTTCGGTGATAGAATTAAAAAGGATAATCATATATATAATGTATGCAATTGAAATTGGGGAGGGCGCATTATGTACAAGGATGAGCGTGACAGAGATTACGATAGAGACAGAGATAGGGACCGTGACAGAGACTACGACAGAGATAGAGATCGTGATAGAGACAGGGATTATGACAGGGATAGGGAGCGAGACCGTGACAGAGACTATGAAAGAGAAAGAGACCGTGAGAGGGAAAGACAGCCTAAGGGCGCATTGACCGATGAGGAAATCTGGGACGAGATTGACAGACTCCGCAGTGAGATTTCTGGTCTTAAGCGAGCTCTTGAAGAAAGAAAAGCTGAAAATAGCGATCTTCGTAGAAGCATGAAGGCTTCTGAGGCGGCAAACTACGAATTGTTAACCAATATTAGCAATTCTCTAGAAGCTATTGGGGTAAAGATTGACGACAGCTTCAAGAAATATCAGGAAGCTGCCAGAGAAGATTTTGAGGAAATGAATCTTCCTATCGAGTCAAAATGTACTTCTATCGAGGAGAAGCTTAAGACTCTCCAGAGCAATCTGGATTATAATGAGCCATTAAAAGAGCAGATTGATTCGATGACAGATAGTGTTAGAGAGACTTTGGCAGAAAGATTTGGTTCCAAGACAATTGGTGATGTTTTAAAGAAAGAGGCTTCTATAAGCACCTTCATCATTGCAAATACTATTGGTATAGTTGTCCTTTTAGCATTAATGTGCTTCTTTATTATTTCCTTAATGTCTTAAGACGGGGTTTTGAAATGGAGGTCCTATGGGACAGATAGGTATAAGCGCACTTGAATTATGGGGCGCGGTGTTTTGCCTGATTGCTGCTATATTGATTGATAGGGGAAAGATTGTAGAGCATCGTGAAAATAAGCAGCTGGGATTAATGCTACTTATTAATGCATTAATACTTGTATGCGACGTTTTTGCAATTACATACAATGGTGAGCCGGGCAAGCTGGGACTATACATTGTTGGGATAGCTAATTTCTGGCTGTACTTTTTGATTTATACACTTGAGATTTATTTCATCAGATATTTGCGTACAATCATTGAGGTTAACGGAGGAAAGTTCTCTATAGGCTTTGCCTTTGCTGGCGCCATTATTATGAGCGTTTCTCTTGTAGTACTTATTGCAAATATTTGGACAAAGCATCTGTATTACTTTGATATTAAGAATTATTATCATCGAGGCCCTTATTACAATCTGGCAATGATTCCTGTATTCATTTGCTTTGTGATTATTGCCGTTATCGTTGTATTTTACAGGAAATATTTCAGTAAACTTCAGCTATTGGGGCTGGTTATTTATTTGGTATTTCCTATTACAGGCGCATTTGTTATGGCTTTTTCAAAGGATACATCTTCTTTTATCAATATAGCTCTTACAATTGCGCTATTGATGATGTATGCAGGCTATGAGGTTGAGAAAAATAAGCGAATGTTGGCTCAGGCAGACGAGCTTTTGGAAAAAGAACGTATCAATGAGGAATTTAGAAACCTGATGCTTTGGACTCAGATTCAGCCTCATTTTATATATAACAATTTGTATGTAATCCAGTTCCTTTGCAAAAAGGACCCTGAGCTGGCAGCAGAGGCGGTAGTGCATTTGTCTGCATT
>JAFYYE010000113.1 GCA_017557715.1 Pseudobutyrivibrio sp. | reverse complement strand
ATTCCAGCCTTCTCAATGTTAATAAAGCAGGGCACAGCATGTGCTGTAGAAGGCGATATCAAGGTTGCCATGGCTATGAGTATCTTAAAGACAATTGCAGGCTCTGGTCAGCTTTCAGAGATGTATACAATTGATTTCAATGATGGTGTAACTCTCATTGGTCACAGTGGTTCAGGTGATGCAGACTTCTCACAGGCTAAGAAGCCTACTATGAAGATTGTAGATGTGTTCCACGGAAAGACAGGCGGTGGATATCTTACACAGTTCTATCCACCAGAGGGTGACATTACATACCTTGCAATCACACAGGATGGCGAAGGACACTTCAAATTCGTTTGCGCAGAAGGCGTTAACGTTCCAGGAAAGATTCTTCAGAATGGTGACACAATGATGCGTACAGAGTTCGCAATCGCACCAGCAGAATTCGTTACAAAGTGGAGCGAGGCTGGTCCAACCCATCACTTCGCAGCAGCGATCGGACGTCACATCGACGTAATCGAGAAGGTAGCCAAGATTTTTGACGTACCAGTAGAAATCATCACAAGATAAGGAGATATAGAAATGAAGATAACAGAAGTAAAGTTTGTTGAAGGTTTTATTAGAATGGCAAATGATGGATGGGAGCAGGGCTGGCACGAGCGTAACGGCGGTAACCTTTCTTATAGAATGAAGGATGAGGATGTTGCAGCTGTTAAGGAGTTCCTTTCAGAAGATGGCGAGTGGAAGGAAATCGGCACTGAGGTTCCAGGTCTTGCAAATGAGTACTTCATGGTGACAGGTAGTGGAAAGTATTTCCGTAACGTTATCATCGATCCAGAGGATTCTATTGGTATCATCAAGGTGGATGAGACAGGTACAAAGTATCAGATTCAGTGGGGCTTCGTAAACGGAGGCAGACCAACTTCAGAGCTTCCATCACACCTTATGAATCTTGAAGTAAAGAAGCGTGTAACAAATGGAAAGTACAGAGTTGTTTACCACGCTCATACAACAAATACAATCGCTCTTACATTTGTACTTCCACTTAAGGATGAGGTATTTACAAGAGAGCTTTGGGAGATGGCTACAGAGTGTCCAGTAGTATTCCCATCAGGAATTGGCGTTGTAGACTGGATGGTTCCAGGTGGAAAGGATATTGCAGTTGCAACTTCAAAGCTTATGGAGCAGTATGACGTAGCTATCTGGGCACATCACGGTATGTTTGCATCCGGAGAGGATTTCGACCTTACATTTGGTCTTATGCACACAGTTGAAAAGGCAGCAGAGATTCTTGTAAAGGTTCTTTCAATTACACCTAACAAGCTTCAGACAATCAAACCAGATCAGTTTAGACACCTTGCAAATGATTTTAAGGTTGAGCTTCCTGAGAAGTTTTTATACGAAAAGTAAAATGGAAAATGGCTTCTAGATTAATAAAAAACACTTTACAAAAGGATACGCCTATTGTACTCTAAGTGAGTACAAAGGCGTATTTTTTGAGCTATAAGTGTCTCAAAAAGTGCGCCATTTTTGCTATATATACATAGGAGGGAATATGTCACAGTTTACAGTTGAAGATGTTATAGAATTTGTTGAAGAAAACGACGTTAAATTTATTCGTCTTGCATTCTGCGATTTATATGGAATGCAAAAGAATATTTCAATTATGCCAGAGGAGCTTAGAAATGCATTTGTTGATGGTATTAATTTTGATTCCTTTTTGATTTCTGGCTATGAAAATGTAGAGGGTCAGGATTTGTTCTTAAAGCCAGATCCAGATACACTTCATATTTTACCTTGGCGCCCACAGTCAGGTAGAGTAGTTCGTCTCTATTGTGATATTGTGCTTGCAGATGGAACTCCTTTTGAATATGATTATCGTCATTTCTTAAAAGAGACCTTGGCTCAGTGCGAGGAGCTTGGGTTCAATACAAGAATGGGCATTAAGTCTGAGTTTTATCTTTTTAAGACCGATGAAAATGATACTCCTACAGATATTCCATTTGATAATGGTGGATATTTCGATGTTGCGCCTAACGACAAAGGTGAAAATATTCGTCGAGAGATTTGCCTTACACTTGAAGAAATGGGTATCAGACCACAGTCTTCTCACCACGAGCGTGGACCAGGACAGAATGAGATTGATTTCATGGCTGGTGATGTCCTTAAGACAGCTGATAATTTTGTAACTTACAAGAACGTAGTAGAAAATATTGCAGCAAGAAATGGTGTGTACGCATCTTTTGATCCAATGCCACTTGCAGATAAGCCAGGAAATGGTCTTCATGTTAAGATGGCTAATTATAAAGATGGTGTAAATATGCAGGACATCGATAAGGAGTTCTGCGAAAGCTTTATGGCAGGTATTTTGAATCGTATGCGCGATATCACTATCTTCTTAAACTGCCGTAAGGATTCGTATAACCGTTTTGGAAATTCTGAAGCACCAAAGTATATTACATGGTCTGCTCAAAATAATTCACGTTTGCTCAGAGTACCAGAGGTAAATGGAAAGCGTAATTATTTCATTCTTCGCTCACCTGATTCATGTGTGAATCCATATCTTTCAAGTGCGATTTTGATTCAGGCTGGTCTCGCAGGAGTGAAGAATAAAGAGAAGCTTCCTGCACCACTTGATGTAAACTCAAGATATTTAACAGAAGACAGATCAGCTTATCTTGATACACTACCTCTTTCTATAGAGGAAGCTTTAGACGTTGCTTCTAACAGTGATTTTATTAATAATTCTGATTTTGCAGGCATCGCAAATCACTATATCGAAACTATTAAATCACGAGTTTAATCGTAAGGAGCAGTAAATGGATAGGGCATTAATTGTGTGCGATAACGAGAAGGGCACAGCCTTTTATAAATCCTTCCTTAAAGAAAATGGTTATGTTGATATGGTGGATGTGACTAGCGGTGCAATGGCAAAACGTGCAATGCTGGATTACGATTTTGATATATGCATAATCAATGGTCCCATAGGAGGGAGCAGCGGCGAGGAGCTTTCTATAGATATCGCTGAAAAGAATATATGTCAGGTCATCCTGTTTGTAAAAGCTGAGCGTCTGGAAGAAATTTCAGCTCAGGTGGAGGACTATGGCGTTATTACAGTGAGCAAGCCCATAAACAAGCAGCTTTTCTGGCAGGCGCTTAAGCTTGCAAAGGTAGCGCAGCGAAGGCTAAACATGGCTCACAAAGAAAATGTAAAACTTGAGAAGAAGCTGGAAGAAATGAAAACCATCTCCCGAGCTAAAATTCTTCTCATGGTAAAAGAGAATATTACAGAATCCGAGGCACATAGGCTCATAGAAAAACAGGCTATGGACAGACGAATGTCTAAAATAGATGTGGCAAATGAGATTATTGCCACACTCTGATCGCGGGGTGCAGTGAAATGGCAGAGAATTGAAAAAAGAATCCTATATATCAAAAAATGAACACGAATGCATCAATTAATAAATAGAATTTCTTCAATCTATCGAATATTATGTTCAAAGATTAATGAAGAGAAGGATGATATAT